>JAEWFU010000328.1 GCA_023388675.1 Pseudomonadota bacterium
TGCTGGGCAGCCTGCCCAATGCGGACCCGACCGGCTATCGCGACCGGAATGACCGCTATTGATGAGAGTGGTGGACACGTCGGCTTGGATCGAAGGATTGATCCGAGGCGCCGCAGGCAACCGCCTCATCCGGGAAATACCCGCACAGTCGGATTGGATCGTACCAACGATCGTCCAGCTTGAGCTTGCGAAATGGCTGTCGCGCAATGCAAGCGCGGAAGAGGCGAATGGCATTATCGCCTTCACCACCCGTTGCGTCGTCATCGAACTCGATACCGCGATAGCGATCCGCGCTGCGGGACTCTGCCGCGCACATGGGCTCGCGACCGCAGATGCCATCATCTACGCGACGGCCCTGCACGCCGACGCCGATCTGCTCACCTGCGACGCCCATTTCGAAGGGCTGGAGAAGGTCGTCTATCTGCCGAAGGGCGGCTGACGCCCACTCTGGAGGATTCAGGTCAGGTCATACTGCCCTTGCGGCTCTACCTCGACTTGGCGCAGTTCGAGAATGGCCGCGCGCGTTTCCGGCGCGATCGAGGCGCCCGGCAGCGTGCTCACCGTCGGCCTGCGCCGCTTGCGCGGCATCGCCGGCTGGATTTCCTCCGGCGCGACGTCGACCTCATCCGCCGACAGATCGGCAGCCAGCCTGCGCAGCGCCCTCACATCGGTCGAGCCGCTTGCCTTGATGACGATCATCTCTCGCCGTCGTTCCCGTTTGCCGAACCTTGCGTGAAGCTTGCCGATTCCGGTTAACGGACGGTTACGATCCCGCCTGCCGCCCTCTAGCTGTCGCGCGACGCGGCCATGACGACGAGCCCCAATACGGTCACCAGCGCGCCGAGCGCAACGCTGGGGCTGGCCCAGCCATGGCCCAGCAAGCCTTCGAACAGGATGATGTAGCAGGGCGAAAGGTAGGTATAGGCGAGAACCTTGGCGGCCGGCAGCCTCATCGCCGCATACTGGACGAGGAAGGTGGTACCCGCCGTCGTGAAGATGGCGAGGTAGACGATCGCCACCCAGACGATGGCCGGCAGCGAGCGCCAGTCGGTCTGCGCGATCTCGCTCACGCCGTAGAGCGCGATGCAGAGCCCGGTGGCCACCAGCGTCCACAGGGTGAAGGCGACGAGCGGCTCGCGGCCGTCGTTGAGCTTGCGCACCAGCGGCGCATAGGCCGCGTGGCAGACGACGCCGATGAAGAAGATCATCTCCCCGCGCCCGAGGTCGAAGGCCAGAAGCGCATCGAGATTGCCGCCGAAGATCACCCAGATCGAGCCGAGGCCGGCAAACACCAGGCTGGCAACGACGATGCCGCGCGGAACCTGCCCGAGAAAGAGATAGCCGAAGACCGCCGACATCAGCGGCATCAGCGTAAAGACCGCGCCTGTCGAAACCGGATCGGTCAGCCGCAGCGCCATGAACATCGTGATGAAGAACACCGCCATCAGCGCGCCCAGCACCAGATAGCGCCACGGCGCCCGAGGTGCCGGAATGCGACCGCGTGTCAGCACGGCCACGGCCGCCGCCATCACCACCACGCCAAACACGAAGCGCATGGCGTTGATTGCAGCCGGCCCGATATGCGACGCGGCCATCCCGCCGAGCGAATAGGAGCCGGATACCAAAGCGGTAAACAGCAGCATCGCGAGATGCCCCAGCAGTTTCTGCCTGCCGGTGGCATGCGTCGTCGCGCGCGGTTTCGCGTCGAGGGCCGTATCTGCGGATTGGCTCAAATCGGTGTCCCAACCTGTACACAGGGGGACTAGCCGACGGTGCGGACCGACGAAAGGAAAATCGAGAGGGCCAGAAGGAGCGGCCGGCGTCAGGCGACCGCTCCTCCCGGCACCACTAACCGGTCAGGCCGCCTTGGCGGTCTCGATCGCATGCACGGCCCGGAACCCGGTGCAGAGCCGGTTCCACACATTGATCATGCCGATGGCGACACTGAGCTTGACCATTTCCTCTTCGCTGAAATGCGCGCGAGCAGCGTCGTAGGATTCGTCTTCGACATGGTGACCGGCAAGCGCCGTCAGCGTCTCGGTCCATTCCAGTGCCGCGCGCTCGCGATCGGAATACAGCGGCGATTCGCGCCATGCCGAGACAAGATAGACGCGCTGCTCGGTCTCGCCGTCGCGCCGCGCCTCGCGCGTGTGCATGTCGACGCAATAGGAACAGCCGTTGATCTGCGAGGCGCGCAGCTTGATGAGATGCAGGAGCGAATGCTCCAGCCCGCAATTGTTGGCAGCCTCGTTCAGCGTCATCACCTGCTTCATGATATCTGGCGCCACGTTGAAAAACTGCAGTCTGGGCTTCATGCCTTTTCTCCTTCGGCTGGGGGGATTTTGGAGCGCCCCTGTGGGCGCTTGTTCTGCTGGGCGAAGGCGCAGGCGGCCGCAACCGCGCGCGGATCGGCCTCGGCGCTGAAATCGGCCGCGATGTCGGCAATCGATGTTTCGGCAAGCGCGGCGCGGTAGGCGCGCTCGGCCTTAAGCATCGCCGCGTTGATGCCGCAGGGTTTCGCATAGACCTGTGCCGGCAGCCTGACGGGCCCGCGCTGGCGTATCTCCGTGCAACGGAAAGCGGAGCGGCGGCCCTCGATGGCGAGCACGATATCGAGCAGCGTGATCTTCTCCGCAGCCCGCGCAAGCCGGTAGCCGCCCTGCGGGCCGGGGACGGATTCGAGCAGCCCGTCGGCAACGAGTGCCTTGAGATGCTTGAGCAGATAACTCGCCGA
>JAEWFU010000531.1 GCA_023388675.1 Pseudomonadota bacterium
ACGACGGCCCGGCTTTGCCGGCGCGCATCGTGCACGGTCTTTCGGCGATCGTGCAACGCGAAGGCGTCGCTTCGATCGGCGCGTTGCGCGACACCGCGCTGGCCAAGTGGGAAGCCGCGCCGATCTAGTCGCGGAAGGTCGCCCGCGCCCTTTAGGTTCTTGTTTTCACGCATGTCTTTTCCCCGAAACCGGTTCCCACTTTCGGGAGACATGCTTTAGTCGCGGAAGGTCGCTCGTGCCCTCACCGGCATGATGGCTAGCAGGCTGATGCCACGCACGATCAGGAACAGGTGCAGCGACGCCCAAAGGCCGGCATTGCCGAACTGCGCGGGAACCGTCGCCATCGCGGCGATGAACAGCGCGAAGGACAGCAGCATCATGTTGCGAAGGTCGCGCGACCATGTCGAGCCCATGAAGACGCCGTCCATCTGAAAAGCCAGAACGCCCGTAACCGCCGTAAGTGCAGCCCATGGCAGATAATCGCCGGCCATGGCCCGCACCTGAGGTGCGGTGGTCATCAAGGCCACCAGAACATCCCCCGCGAACAGAAAGAGCACCGAAACCACGCCGGACACGACAAAGCCCCAGACAGCCGTGAGCTGGACCGCCCGCATGAACGCGGGGCGATAGCGCGCCCCCACCGCACGGCCGGCAAGCTGTTCGGCTGCGGTCGCGAAGCCATCAAGGAAATAGCCGGAGAGCAGGAAGAAGTTCATCAGCACCGCGTTTGCGGCCAGCGTCAGCGTGCCGAGCTGAGCGCCCTGGCGCGCGAACAGCGCGAAGGCGCCGAGCAACACGAAGGAGCGGATCATGATGTCGCGGTTCAGCGCGAACATGGTCCTGAGCGCCGCCACGTTCCTCAACGCGCCGGGCGCCAGTGGCGGCAGCCTCCGGAAGCGCAGGACGAGCAGCGAGAGACCGACGCAGGCCGCAACGGCTTCGGCCGCGACAGTTGCCCATGCCACGCCCGCCACACCCCAGCCCATCCACAGGCCGAGCGCGACCGACAAGGTCATGTTGACGAGGTTGAGCAGAAGCTGGAGCCCGAGGCCGAAACCGGACTCGCCACGGCCGAGCACATATCCCAGGATCGCATAGTTGGAGAGCGCGAAGGGCGCGGACAGCAACCGGATGGCGACGTAGGTCGCCATCGCTTCCGTCACCGCCGGCTCGGCCGCCATGAAGAGCGCCCCGGCCCAAACCAGCAAAGGCGCGGCCACGGCGAGCACAAAGCCCGCGCCAAGCGCAACGATAAGCGCCCGCCAGAAGACGGCCTGTTCCTCGTCACGCTCTTCACGCCCAAAGGCCTGCGCGACAAGTCCCGTGGTGCCGGTACGCAGGAAATTGAACGTGGCGAAGACGAGATCGAAGACAATCGCGCCGGCAGCAAGGCCACCCAGCAAGGCCGCGTCCCCTAGTCGGCCGATCACCGCCGTATCGACGATACCCAGCAGCGGGGTCGTCAGATAGGCGAGCATCATCGGCAGCGCGATGGAAAGCACCAGCTTGTTGTCGACCTCGAACGGCCTGCGGACAGGCGCCGTGCCTTCACCTGCCGTCATGTTGGTAGGGCTCTTGGACATCCTGCCATGTCATGCCGCATCCCCGCCGCCGTTGCCATGTCCAGCCAGCGGCAAGCGCATCGTCCAGCACATCAGCGCCGATAGCTGAGGAGACGCAGGATGAGGAACGCGGGAATGACGAGGGCTGCACCCAGCAGGAAATAGCCCCAGAAGCTGTAGATCGCGTCGAAGCCGAGCTTCCAGATGCCGACGAAGAAATCCTCGATGCGGTAGAGCACGTCCCAGGCCGACCAGCCGAATGTCGCCATAACGATGCCCACCAGAAACGACACCACAATCAGCTTGATGACGACGCGCAGCGGCGAATCGCCCAGAAAACGGTTGATGGCCGACATGCGTTTTCTCCTATAACGGGCGGCAGATACGCGCCGCAGGCGGCAACTTCAAGGCCGCATAGCAACCAACGCATGCAACCTTCAAGCGGTGCCGCGCGTTATAGGTCAGCAAGGCGGGATGGGTAGGGGCAAATGCGAATTTTCCGCGCGTCACTGCCTTTCGTTTCAGCCGATCCCTGTTGTGTCATCATATTCGCGGGAGCGCACATGAAGCAAAATTACCTCTATCTCCTTATCGGCGCGCTGGTCGTCGTGGTCATCGCTCTTGGCGCCTATGTTCTGCGTGAAGAGAGCAAGCCAAGTGGCGTCGAGCTGCGAATCGACGAGTCCGGAGTATCCGTAGAGCAGAACTAACATCAGGAACTGACGCGCCAGGCCGGCGTTGCAACGTCGGTATCAACAGGAGAAGCTCCCATGGCAGATTCAGACAAGATTGACGTCGACGGCATCCGCAAGGATCTCGAAAAGCAGATCGCCGACCTCAAAAGTGAAATCGGCAAGCTCAGCGCGTCGCTGACCGAGCGCGGCGAGGCTCTCTATGAAGACGCGAAAGACGAAGCAGGCGAGCTTTATGCCAATGCCGCCACTCAGGCGCAGGGAGCAGCCCGGCAGGTGAAAACCCAGGCGCATGCAGTATCCGAGGCGATCCGCGAAAATCCGGGTACTGCCGCAACGGTGCTGTCGTCGGCCGGTCTTCTCGGTTTCCTGATCGGCCTTGTCGTGGGCCAGGCTCTTTCCGACAACAACAATCACAGCCGACGCTGGTACTGAGGCGGCCCGGGTCAATAACGAAGGTACATGGCCTTCGGGGCAGATCGCTCCGAAGGCCTTTTTCTTGCTCTGAGGCCGCTCTCTACACCGCCGTGTTTGGGCTTTGGTCGCAACTCACCTAGCATTGGTCGCGAATCGGCAGCTTATTTTCAATCGCCGGTTCCATGCTCCCTCGTGGAGGAAGATGGTTCACAGCGCTTGCCGCGGGGAACCGAAATCATTGCAGAGGAGGGATTATGCAATGAGCGAAACAGCTCCCATCGTGCCCGAAGATCATGGCCTCGAGCCCGGTCAGGACAACGTCCAGTTCATGGGCCTCGACATCCACAATCCGGTGTTCGCCATCTCTGGCGTGCTCACAGTGGCCTTCGTGATCGCCACGCTGATATTCCGCGAATCCGCCGCCGAGGTGCTTGGCAGCCTGCGCGTGTGGCTGACCACGACCTTCGACTGGCTCTTCATGATCTCGGCGAACGTCTTCGTGCTGTTCTGCCTCGTCCTGATCGTCACGCCGCTCGGCAATGTGCGCATCGGCGGGAAGGACGCGACGGCGGACTATTCCTACTGGGGCTGGTTCGCCATGCTCTTTGCCGCCGGAATGGGCATCGGTCTGATGTTCTTCGGTGTGCTGGAGCCGATGTACCACTTCAACAATCCGCCGCTCGGGCTTGCGCCCCCGGTCGTCGATGGCGCGCTCGTGCCCGAGGCCGTCGACGAAGCGCGCCGCATGGGTATGGCAGCTACCATCTTCCACTGGGGCCTGCATCCCTGGGCGATCTACGCTGTCGTCGCACTTTCGCTTGCGCTGGCATCCTATAACCTCGGTCTGCCGCTGTCGGTGCGGTCGGCCTTCTATCCGATCTTCGGCGAGAGCGTTCGCGGCTGGACCGGGCACATCATCGACGTGCTTGCCGTCTTCGCAACGCTGTTCGGCCTTGCAACGTCGCTCGGCTTCGGTGCCTCGCAGGCGCTGGCAGGCCTCAACGACCTCTACGGCGTTCCCAACACCGACAACATGAAGGTGCTGCTGATCGTCGGCATCACAGCCGTCGCGCTTGGCTCGGTGCTCGCCGGGCTCGACGCAGGCGTCAAGCGACTGTCGGAGATCAACCTGCTGCTTGCATTGCTGCTGATGCTGTTTGTGATCGTGCTGGGACCGACGCTGACGATCTTCACCGGCTTCTTCGCCAACAGCGCCGACTACGTGATGAACCTGCCGGTGCTGTCCAACTGGATCGGCCGCGAAGACGATGCGTTCGTCCACGGCTGGACGACCTTCTACTGGGCGTGGTGGATTTCCTGGTCGCCCTTCGTCGGCATGTTCATTGCACGTGTCTCGCGCGGCCGTACGGTGCGGGAGTTCGTGACCTGCGTGCTCATCATCCCGACCATCGCCTCGATCGTCTGGATGACGACTTTCGGCGGTACGGCGATCACGCAGTTCCTCGCCGATGGTTATGCCGGCGTGCAGGACACGG
>JAEWFU010000024.1 GCA_023388675.1 Pseudomonadota bacterium
TCCGCGACCCGCACCATCTTGTTGACGATGTCGCGGCCCTTCTCGGTGCGGAAGTGCTTGGCCTTCGCCAGGACGATCTCGACCTCGTTATCATGCGGCAGGTAGTTGAGCGTCGTGACGATGGACCAGCGGTCCATCTGCGCCTGATTGATCTGCTGCGTGCCGTGATAGAGGCCGGTCGTGTCGCCGAGGCCAACCGTGTTGGCGGTGGCGAACAGGCGGAATGCCGGGTGGGGGCGGATGACGCGGCTCTGGTCGAGCAACGTCAGGCGGCCGGACGATTCCAGCACGCGCTGGATGACGAACATCACGTCGGGACGGCCGGCGTCGTACTCGTCGAACACCAGCGCGACGTTGTGTTGATAGGCCCAGGGCAGGATGCCGTCGCGGAATTCCGTGACCTGCATGCCTTCCTTGACGACGATGGCGTCCTTGCCGACGAGGTCGATACGGCTGACATGGCTGTCGAGGTTGATGCGCACGCACGGCCAGTTCAGCCGCGCCGCCACCTGCTCGATATGCGTCGACTTGCCGGTGCCGTGATAGCCCGACACCATCACGCGACGGTTGTAGGCAAAGCCCGAAAGGATCGCGAGCGTCGTCTGGCGGTCGAACAGATAATCCGGGTCGACGTCCGGCACATGTTCGTTGGCGGCCGAATAGGCCGGCACCACCATCGAGGATTCGAAACCGAAAGTGTCCTTCACCGAGACGGTGGTGTCGGGAAGGTTGGCGATGTCGCGATCGTGCTTGTTCATCATGCCTCCACACGCGGAAGCAACGCTGCCGCCAGTGTTCCTGTCATCTTCGGGGGCCGTCTTTAGCAGACCGCGTCGCTAACACAAACCTGCTTGTTTGAGCACGCGGTAAGCTTGCAGAACATCGCGAAACCGGTCTTCCGAACCCCTGTCGCCGCCATTCGCGTCCGGATGGTGGCGCTTTACGAGTTCCTTATAACGCGACTTTATGGCCGCGCCAGTCGCGCTGGCCTCAAGTCCAAGCGTTTCCAGCGCCTTGGCCTCAAGCGTTTTCAGCTTGCGCGTACGCGGGCGGTCCGGATCGCGCTCGCCGCCGAACATGCCGAACGGATCGCGCACGCGGTTGTAGTAACCGGCAGCGCCCGAGCGCTTCTGCGCGTAGTCGGGCGTGGAGCGCGCATGACCGTTGACGCCGAGCTTCCAGGTCGGCCGGTGGCCCGTCATCGCTTCCTTCTGGTAGCGCGCGACCTCGCTGTCGGCCAGCCCCGAGAAGTAATTGAAACCCTTGTTGTATTCGCGCACATGGTCGAAGCAGAACTGGAAATATTCACCCTCGCGCATACGGCCCACGGGGGCGCGGTGGGTGCCCGCCTCCTCGCAACCATCCCACTGACAGATCGGCGCGCGCGACTTCAGCTCCGCCTGCGGGTCGCGGCGGACCTTAATTTTCTCGAAATATTTCGAATAGGGTTTCATGCGTTCCCGAGCCGAAGCAGCCAGACGATTATGGTCTCTTCGCAGTGCGATACAAGAATTGACATTTGCGGGATCATCCCCCAACCGCATGAATCGAAACGATGTCGGCGGTGCGGAACCGTCCTCATATGGTGAAGGAAACCGGCCTTGTCCATCCAGTCCACGATCGAAGCGAAGCTTGCCGCGGCTTTTTCACCCGAACGCCTGGCCGTCATCAACGAGAGCCACTTGCATGCCGGACATCACCATACGGCGTCCGACCATCACGAGACATTCGACGGCACCGGTGAAACCCATTTCCGTGTCCGTATCGTGGCAGACGCCTTTGCAGGCATGAGCCGGATCGAGCGTCACCGCGCGGTCAACGCGCTCCTCGCGGAGGAACTGGCTGCAAGCGTCCATGCGCTGGCGATCGAGCCCGCGGCGCCGGGCGAAAAGACGCGGTGGTGATGGCTACAGGTCTGCCATAAGGCGGCAGATCACGCCCCTTCCGCGGGCCTGATCCTGATGCGCGTGATCCGGTTCTTGTCGCGCTTCATTACGATGAAGCGCTTGCCGTGGAAGGTGAAGGCCTGCTTCTCCTCGGGGATCGACTGCGTTTCGTGAATCACGAGGCCGGCGATCGTCGTCGCCTCCTCGTCGGGCAGGTCCCAGTCGAGCGCGCGGTTGAGGTCGCGGATCGGAACCGATCCCTCGACCACCACAGAACCGTCCGCCTCCTGCTTCACGCCCTGCATATCGACATCGTGCTCATCGGCGATCTCGCCGACGATCTCCTCGATGATGTCTTCGAGAGTCACCAGCCCTTCCACTTCGCCATACTCGTCGACGACGATCGCGAAATGGGACTTGCGGCGCAGGAACGCGTTGAGCTGGTCCTGCAGGGAGGTGGTGTCGGGCACGAACCAGGGTTTCGACGCCACCTTCATGATGTCTATCTTGGCAAAGTCGTTGCCCACCTCGTTGAGGGCGCGCAGCAGATCCTTGGCGTGGATCACGCCGACGATGTTTTCCGTCGTCCCCTTCCACAAGGGCATGCGCGTATGCGGGCTCTGCAGGATTTCGCGAACCAGCGTTTCGGACGGATCGTCCGCATTGACCATGCGCATGTTGGTGCGGTGGATCATGATGTCGGAGACTTCGAGCTCGTGCAGGTCGAGCAGCCCGCCCATACGGTCCCGGTCCTGCTTGACGACGGCACCCTCGCGATGAAGCACGGCGACGGTGCCGCGCAGCTCCTCGTGAGCCGAGAGCATCGAATCGTCACGGGCAAGGCTGACGCCGAACAGCGAGAGCAGATGTCGCACGATCCAGTTTGCGCCTGTAGACAGCGCCCCGAACAGCAAGACTGCGAGCCGTGCAAAGGGAGACACGAACAGCGCGAACTGCTCGGGCTTCGCCAGCGCCCAGGATTTCGGCAATATCTCGGAGAAGATCACCAGCGTGACCGTCATGACAATCGTGGCGTAGACGACGCCGCTCTGTCCGAAGATCGAAAGAAGCAGGCTGGTCGCCAGCGCCGAGGCGAGGATGTTGACCAGATTGTTGCCGATCAGCAGGGCGCCCACCAGCCGGTCGCGACGCTCGATCAGCCGCTCGACCACCGTCGCGCGCTTGTCGCCGCTGTTCGCCAGTGAGTGCAGGCGCGCGCGCGATATCGCCGTCACACCCGTCTCGGTACCGGAAAACAGGAAGGACAGGGCGATCAACACCGCGATCCCCGCGAGCGTGAGCCACATCTCCAGGGTCATGAGGGCAGGTTCTCCTTGAGGAACGACATCACTTCCGACGCCGGCACGTCCTTGGCAACGAAGGAGCGACCGATGCCG
>JAEWFU010000142.1 GCA_023388675.1 Pseudomonadota bacterium
ATGACGATCTGGCCCCGCACGGCCGCAGAGCCGTCGTGGTCACGCGACGGCCGAAGGCCGGCCGCCGCTCATGAGGTAACGCGTGAGAGGAGGTCAGGTCATCATGGGTACCAGAGCCGGAGAACGACGCAAGGGACCGAAATGCATAGCCATCGTCGGTCCCTTCGCGAGCGGCAAGACAACGCTTTTCGACGCGATCCTGGCGCGCACGGGCGCCATTCCACGCCAGAACGCCGTGTCGTCGGGCAATACCGTCGGCGACCACACGCCGGAAGCCCGCGCCCACCAGATGAGCGTAGAGGCGACTTTCGCCACCACCGAGTTCCTGGGTGAGAGCATCACCTTCGTCGACTGTCCCGGCTCCGTCGAATTCGCGTTCGAGGCCCAGCCGGTGCTGGCAGCCTGCGATCTCGCCGTGGTGGTCGCCGAACCGGACGAAAAGAAGTTTCCGGCCCTGCAGCTCATCATGCGCCAGCTCGACGCGATGCGCGTGCCGCGCATGCTGTTTCTCAACAAGATCGACAAGGCCACCGTCGGCGTGCGCGACACGCTGAAGCTCCTGCAGCCGGCCAGCTCCATCCCGCTCCTGCTGCGGCAGATCCCGCTGCGCAAGAACGGCATCGTCATCGGCTCGATCGACCTCGCCCTGGAGCGGGCCTACATCTACCGCGAATATGCGGAAAGCTCGATCGCCGACATTCCCGACGACGACAAGGCGCGCGAGATCGAGGCGCGCTTTTCCATGCTGGAGACGCTGGCCGACCATGACGACCTGCTGATGGAGCAGCTTCTGGAGGAGATCGAGCCGCCGCGAGACAGCATTTTCGACGATCTCGCGGCCGACCTGCGCGAAGGCGCCGTGACCCCGGTGCTGATCGGCGCGGCGGAGAAGGGCAACGGCGTGCTGCGCCTGCTGAAAGCGATCCGCCACGATTCCCCCGACGCCGAGGCTACGCGCGAACGACTGGGCGTGCCGTCCGGCAAATCCGCGCTCCAGATCATGAAGACCACCCATACGCCGCATGGCGGCAAGCTGTCGCTGGCGCGCGTGCTTTCCGGGACCATTTCCGATGCGACGGAAGTGTTTTCGTCATCCGGCAGCACCGGGAAGGTGTCCGGCATCTATCGAATGCTCGGCAAGGACCAATCCAAAATCCCGGCAGCGGAAGAAGGTGAGACCGTCGCGCTCGGCAAGCTCGACGACGTGACGACAGGTGACACGATCAGCACGGCGAAAGGCATTTCCGCCCTCGTTGAACTGGATGTACCCTCCCCTGTCTTCACCACTGCGCTGCGACCGAGGGAGCGCAAGGACGACGTCAAGCTTTCAACCGGCCTGCAGAAGCTGTTGCAGGAAGACCCTTCGCTGTCGATGGAGCAGAACCAGAATACAGGCGAGACGATCATATCCGGTCACGGCGAGATGCATCTGCGCGTCACCGTCGAGCGGCTGGAGGGCAAATACCAAATCCCCGTCGAATCCCACGCACCGCAGGTTCCCTACCGGGAGACGATCCGCAAATCCGTTACCCAGCGTGGACGGCACAAGAAGCAGTCCGGCGGCCACGGCCAGTTCGGCGATGTGGTGCTCGACATCAAGCCGCTGCCGCGTGGCGCAGGCTTCGAGTTCACCGATACGATCACCGGCGGCGTCGTGCCGAAGCAGTACATACCGTCAGTCGAGCACGGGATACGGGACTATCTCAAGACGGGACCGCTTGGTTTTCCGGTCGTCGATGTCGCGGTCAACCTCGCCGACGGCTCCTATCATTCGGTCGATTCGTCCGACATGGCGTTCCAGCAGGCGGCACGACTGGGCATGAAGGATGGCATGGCGACCTGCTCGCCGGTGCTTCTCGAACCCGTGCTGAAGGTGGAAATCTACACGCCTTCCGAAGCGACTGCGAAGGTCACGGCGATCGTCCCTCAAAGGCGGGGACAGATCCTCGGCTTCGACGGCCGACCTGGCTGGCCCGGCTGGGACGTGGTCGAGGCGATGATGCCGCAGGCAGAGATCGGAAGCCTGATCGTCGAACTGCGTTCCGCGACGGCGGGCGTGGCGACCTATGTGGCACAATTCGACCACATGGCGGAATTGACGGGCCGGCTCGCGGACGAGGTCATGAACGCCAATGGCAAGGCTGCATAAAGCGTCGACAAAAGGAAGAAACGACGCCGGTCCTGAGACCGGCGCCGCTTCCCTGCAGACCGCCATCGTGTAGTCCGATTTCGGCAGGCCCGCCGCATATCACCGGAACACGCCGGAGCGGTATGAGTTGGACACGGCGTTTGCCTGAACGCTGCGTCGTTGCGGCAGATGCCCCCATCTCCCGCGACGCCTCAGCGCCACCGCGTCCTGACACAACATTTAGCCGACCCTTGCGCACCCGCGCAGGTTACGAAGGGTTACAAGTCACCGTTACGCACGGGTTCGCCGGCATTCAGCGACAGCGGGCGGGCAACAGGGCAAGCATTCGGGCAAGAAAAAAGCCGGATCTGGAAGATCCGGCTGAGTTATTGGAAGTGCCGTTAGGCAAAACCTCCAGAGGGGAACACTCGCGGGCGCTAATGGGAGGAGGAACGCGCCCGGGAGATGATTAGGATATGGGCGTTATCTGCCCAAAATGCAAGCAAGGTATTTCGCATTGCACCTATGCAGGTCGCGCATGGCTTGTTTGCCAGGCAATCTGCCACCCTGCCGGGCAGAGACTGGCGTCAATATGACCAGCTCCGCGCCTTGGCGATCAGGAAGTCGCGAAAGACGTGCAGCTTGACCTGGTTCTTCATCGCGTCCGGGTAGCAGAAATAGGTGTCGAACGACGGCACCTCGGTCTCGGGCATGATCTGCACCAGCCCGGAATCCTTTTCGACCATGTAGTCGGGCAGCATCGCGATGCCGGCACCACGCTGCACGGCAGCCTTTATGGACATGATGTTGTTGATCTGCAGCGAGGCGACGCGCTTCGATCCCTCCGGGCGCCCGGCCGTCTCAAGCCAGTTCATGTCGGTCAGGTGAAACGGTACAGGTTCGCCGAAGCTGACGATACGATGCTGGTCCAACTCGCTGATCGAGCGCGGCTTGCCGTGCTTGCTGATGTAGGACGGTGCCGCATAGAGGTGGAAATGCACGGTGAACAGCCGGCGCTGGATCAGGTCCGGCTGCTGCGGCTGCCTTAGGCGGATGGCGCAATCGGCCTGGCGCAACGTCAGGTCCAGTTCCTCGTTGGCGAGGATGAGCTGAAGCTGGATTTCCGGATAGAGGTCGAGGAATTCCTGCACCCGCTCGGTCAGCCAGCCGGAGCCGAGGCCAACCGTCGTCGTCACGCGCAGCGGTCCGGACGGCCGGTCCTTGGCCTCCGTCAGGCGCATCTTCACGCTTTCGAGCTTCATCAGCACTTCGTGCGCCGCCTGATAGAGCATTTCGCCCTGCTCGGTCAGCACGAGACCCCGTGCGTGCCGGTGGAATAGCGACACCCCGACATCCTGCTCAAGCGCACTTACCTGACGCGAGATCGCCGATTGCGACAGGCGCAAGCTTTCGGCGGCATGGGTGAACGACCCAGCCTCCGCGGCTGCGTGGAAAACGCGCAGCTTGTCCCAGTCCAGAGCCATTTTTCCGGTTCCCTCAACCAGAGTGCGGGACGGCTATTCGGCCGCTTCCCGGTGCGCTTCCATTTCAGCGATGTAACGCTCAGCCTCAAGCGCGGCCATGCAGCCGAGACCGGCCGCCGTAACCGCCTGGCGATAGATATCGTCGGTAACGTCGCCGGCGGCGAAGACGCCCGGCACATCGGTCACGGTCGAATCCGGCGCCGTCCACAGATAACCGTTCGGCTTCTGCTTGAGCTTGCCCGCGAACAGCTCGACTGCCGGCGCATGGCCGATCGCTACGAACAGCCCATCCGTCGACATCTCGGTCACCTCGCCCGTCTTGGTGTTCTTGAGCTTCAGTCCGGTCACGGAGGGCGGCAGCGGAGCCTTGCGCACCTCACCGACGATCTCGTTGACCTGGTGGTCCCAGAGGACCTTGATGTTTTCCTTCTTGAACAGGCGGTCCTGCAGGATGCGCTCGGCGCGGAACTCATCGCGGCGGTGAACCACCGTGACGCTCTTGGCGAGGTTTGCGAGATAAAGCGCTTCCTCCACCGCCGTATTGCCGCCGCCGACCACGACCACGTCCTTGCCGCGGTAGAAGAAACCGTCGCAGGTCGCGCAGGCGGAAACGCCAAAGCCCATGAAGGTCTGCTCACTCGGCAGGCCCAGCCACTTGGCCTGCGCGCCCGTCGCCACGATCAGCGCGTCGCACGTGTATTCGGTGCCGGAAT
>JAEWFU010000347.1 GCA_023388675.1 Pseudomonadota bacterium
GAACAGGCGGCAAGCGCCTGTCTATCGGAGGATTATACCGATGACCGACACACAAACCCTACACCAGATTCTCCATCCAGCGTCCTGGAAGAAGGCTGTGGGTTACGCCAACGGACTGATGACGGAAGGTCGTACCGTCTGGTTAGGCGGCCAGATCGGCTGGACCGGAGAGCAGGTGTTCGAGGCGAAGGATCTTGTCGGCCAGACGCGGCAGACGCTGCAAAACATCGTGGCAATCCTCGCCGAAGCCGGCGGCGGGCCGGAGCACATCGTCCGCATGACCTGGTATGTCACCGACAAGCAGGATTACCTGGCCAATCTCAAGGGCATTGGCGAGGCCTACCGGGCCGTGATGGGGCGGCATTTTCCGGCGATGACCATGGTGCAGGTCGTGGCCCTGATCGAGGATGAAGCCAGGGTCGAGATCGAAGCGACGGCTGTCCTTCCCTAGGAGCTGCCGCACCGCCCGCGAGGCCCCGCATCGCGTATTGTGCAGCGCTCCTGTCATGGCTGCCATGCGGAAGCGGCAGGTTGACGCATCGATTGGCAGGCGTTCATCATCAGCGCCAGAACAAAAACCATTCACCAATGGAAACGCCTCATGTCCAAAGCGGAAATCGGCCTGATCGGCCTCGGCGTCATGGGCTCGAATCTCGCGCTCAACATTGCCGAAAAAGGCTATCCCATAGCCGTCTACAACCGTACCTCGACCCGCACTGGCGCCTTCTTCGAGAATGCCGGCGACTTGCGGGGCAACATCGTACCCTGCACCTCGCTGGAGGAGCTCGTCGCCCAGATCAAGCCGCCGCGCCCGATCATTCTCATGGTGCAGGCCGGCAAGGCAGTCGACGAGCAGATCGAGGGTCTGCGCGACCTCCTTGCCAAGGGCGATATCATCATCGACGCCGGCAATGCCAACTTCCGCGACACGATGCGCCGCTTTGCTGAGCTCGAAGGCTCGGGCCTGACATTCATCGGCATGGGGGTGTCCGGTGGCGAGGAAGGCGCGCGCCATGGTCCGTCGATCATGGTTGGCGGCAAGGAAGACGCCTACAAGCGGGTCGAACCTATCCTCACCGCTATCGCCGCCCGCTACGAGGGCGAGCCTTGTTGCGCCTGGCTGGGCGAAGGCGGTGCGGGTCATTTCGTCAAGACCATCCACAACGGCATCGAATATGCCGACATGCAGATGATCGCCGAGATTTACGGCATCCTGCGCGACGGCTTCGGCATGGAAGCGAAAGAGATCGGCGCGATCTTCGCGCGCTGGAACGAGGGCAGGTTGAACTCCTATCTGGTGGAGATCACGGCCGCCGTGCTCGACGTGGCGGACCCAGCCACGGGCAAGCCCATCGTCGACATGATCCTAGACCGGGCGGGGCAGAAAGGCACGGGTCGCTGGTCGGCGGTCGAGGCGCAGATGATGGGCGTGCCGGCGACCGCAATCGAATCGGCCGTCGCCGCGCGCAGCCTGTCTGCCGAAAAGGAACTGCGCGAGGCGGCAGCCCGCGCTTACGGCTCCACCGCCGAGCCCCCGTCGGGCGCGCCGGACGCGGCCTTCATCGACGATCTGGAACTGGCACTTTTTGCCGGCAAGATCGCGGCCTACGCACAGGGCTTCGCGGTGATGGCCGAGGCGTCGTCGGAGTTCAAATGGAACCTGCCGATGCCGACGATCGCGCGCATCTGGCGCGCCGGCTGCATCATCCGTTCGCAGTTCCTTGGCACGCTCGCACGCTCATTCGAAGCCGATACGAAGGCCGAAAACCTTCTGCTGATTGGCGATTTCGTAGAGATGATGAGCGAGGCGCAGCCGTCGCTCCGCCGTGTCGTCTCGCATGCGGCGCTGGCGGGCCTGCCGGCGCCTGCGCTTTCGGCCGCACTCGGTTATTTCGATGCGTTCAGGCAGGCGCGGGGTACCGCAAATCTCATTCAGGCCCAGCGCGACTATTTCGGAGCCCACGGCTTCGAGCGCATCGATACCGAAGGCGAGCACCACGGGCCATGGGGATCCGGCGCATCGGGCTGAACCCCGACGGTCAGGTTCTCGATCCCTCGACGCCGCTGGGCACGGCGAGCGTCTGTAGCGACGCCGACGCGGCACCGTCGATGCTCGCCCTGACGGCGCGAGCCAGCTCCCGGCCTGCAAGGCGGAAATCCTCGTTCACCACCAGGATCTGCGGGCGGAACATCTGCACCAGAGGTGTCGACTGCTTGGTTACGATGTCGATGTCGCGGCCAAGCTGCAGCCCGCATTCCTCGATCGCGGCGACCAGCGCAAAGGCTCCGGCGCCGCTGCCCGAGACCAAACCGTCTGGCGGTGCCCCGCGGCGCAGAAGGGCCATGGCGGCTGTCTTGATCCGTTCGATGGGCATATCGACCCAGGCATCGTGGAACGGGATGGCGTTGCAGCCCTGCTCCTCGATCCCTTCGGCGAAGCCGTCGCTCATGTGACGGTAATAGGTGAGCTTCGGCGATGGCGCGAGCAGGGCAAGCCTGCGACGGCCTTTCGCCACCAGCGCCCGCACGGCCTGTACGGCGAAGGCGTGATTGTCGAAATCATGCCAGGGGTGCTCGATCCCCGTATGCGTCCGCCCATGGGTCGCGAACGGGAACCGGTGCTCCGTCAGGTAGCGCACGCGCGGATCGTTGGGCTCAGTCTGCGAGATGATGACGCCGTCGGCGGAATGGGTCTCGACCACGTAGCGGATCGGATCCATCGGATCGTTGCGGCTCGAGTAGGGCGTGAGGATCAGGTGATAGGACGACTCGGCAAGCTCCTCCGACACGCCGTAGATGATGTCGGAAATGAACCCCATCAGTTGTTCGTCGGTATTGAGGACGAGCGAGATCACGTTGGTCTTGCCGGTCCGCAGACGCACGCCCGCCCGGTTGGGGCGATAGCCGACCTGGCGCGCAACAAGCTGGACGCGCTTCTTCGTTTCCTCGCCGATATCGGGAGCGTCCTTCAGGGCGCGTGAGACGGTGGTCACGCCAAGGCCGGTCATGAAGGCGATGGTCTTCAGGGTGGGACGGCCGCCGGCTGCCGTCTCGTTCTGTCCGTTCCTGCGCTGGTCGTTCATGTTCCGTCGCCCATTCGTCCTGGCGCACGGCCTAAAGCATTCGCCCAGGCCGCACCAGCCCCAGGCCACAAATCGCTCCTGTAACGTTACAGTGATTTTCCCGTCATGCACGAAAATTCTGGCATGTGGTGGAGGTTGTCGGATATTCGGCCGGCGAGCGAGGGGGCATCGTTACGTTGCGTGCTGCAGTGCACAGCTCCTATGAATCAGCATGTTACAAACAAAAACGGTACAAAATTTCGCGTTGCAGCATGGTTTCGGAGGTCCCGGCAACTGTGGTGAGTTCGAACGACTTTAGTTCGAGGTTCGAAAAAAATCGCGACCGGCGCCTCTTTACCCGTTGCGCGACCCTGTCGATTGCCCTACCCTTCCAACTGTAACGTTACAGTTTCAGGGAGGAAATATGATGCGTTATAGGCTCCTGACCGCCGCCTTCGCTGCGACGGCGGCATTCAACATCGCCGGCCCGGCGCAG
>JAEWFU010000203.1 GCA_023388675.1 Pseudomonadota bacterium
ACCTGCTTCAGATGCTTCTCGTCGGCTGCCGCATTGCCGGCGTTCGCCACGACCATGAATCGCTCGTCGCCCAGCCGCGTGACGATGAGATCGTCGAGGATGCCGGCCTCTTCGTTCAGGAAGAAGGTGTATTTCGACTGGCCCTCGTCCAGCCCCGCAGGGTCGAACGGACATGCGCGCGCCAGCGCGTCCGTTGCCTGCGGTCCCGTCACGAGGAACAGCTTCATGTGAGAAATGTCGAAAAGGCCGGCCTTCTCGCGCGTGTGCAGGTGCTCCTTGAGCACGCCCAGCGGGTAGGTGATCGGCATCGACCAGCCGGCAAAGCCGCCGAAGCGCGCGCCGGCGGCCTCGTGCAGGTCTTTCAGCGGCAGTTGAAAAAGTTCGCCCGTATCGGTCATTCATCCTCCAGAGCAGCACCAACCAGCCGCTGAAGCGGCAGTTCGCGCCCCTCTGTCGGAAGCCTGAGAGACTTGGTACGACCGGAACCCTGTCGGCCGCCCTTACACCTTCGGCGCGGGGTTTCCCCGACTTTCCAGAGCGTCTTGACCGGCCTACGGTTCTTTTGCCTGAGAGATTTCGGGCGATTTCCCCTTCGGCGGCAGCTTTCGCTGCTCTCTCCCGCAAGCCGGCAGGGCATCGCTGCCCAGGACGAGTCGTTTCTAGCCGATGCGAGAGGCGATGTCACCTGCTCACAGCGGTTATCCCGATCAGCCGATAGAGACCGTCAATCGTAGCTGGCCATGCGGCCGAGATCACGCTCGATCTGCACGATGACTTCGGCGGTCTCGTGGTGCAGGCGCTTCAGCCGGTCGAGCTGGAAGGCAACGCTTTCGGCCAGTTCCGCGCCGGTTTCCTCAACGGGCGAGGTGCCGACGCCGTAGAGCAGCCATGAAAGGCTGACATTCAATACGCCTGCCAGCATGGAAAGCCGGTTGGCGCGCGGCTGGGAGCGGTCGCTTTCCCATGCCTGGATGGTGGATGACTGGACGCCAATGCGGCGGGCCAGTTGCGCAGCGGAAAGCCCGACTGCGTCTCTGGCGCGCGATAGCCTGCCGCCGAGCGTGTCTGTATCGGGAATATCGGAATAGATCGTCGCGGTGTCGGGCACCCACCCACCTCCTTGTTGTGGTGAAATCGCGCCCGCATGACACGCGGGCTGCGCGGTTAGCATAGGCATCGATGAGGCAGGCGCAACCCTTGGGGGTCAGACAAGCCGCTGTGCGTGCCAGCGCAGATGGTCGTCCATAAAGGTCGAAATGAAGAAATAGGAATGGTCGTAGCCTTCGCGCATGTTCAGCGACAGCGGACTGCCGGCCTTGCGGCAGGCATCCTCGAACAGCCAGGGGCGCAGGCCCTCGTCGAGGAAGCCGTCGGCTGTGCCCTGATCGATCAGGAATTCGGGAAAACGCGCGCCGTCCTCGACGAGCGCACAGGCGTCGTAGGGCCGCCATGAGGCCTCGTCCTTGCCGAGATATTTCTCGAGCGCGGGCTTCGACCAGCCGGCCGTCGAGGGCTGCACGATCGGCGCGAAGGCGGACGCCGAGCGGAACAGGTCGGGATGCTTCAGGGCAATGGTCAGCGCACCATGGCCGCCCATCGAGTGGCCGAATATGCCCTGGCGCTCCATATCGGCGGGAAATTTGCTCGCGATCAGCGCCGGCAATTCCTGCGTGACGTAGGAATACATCCGATAGTTCTTGGAATAGGGCGTCTCGGTCGCGTCGACGTAAAAGCCGGCGCCGGAGCCGAACTGCCAGTTGTCCTTCTCGTCGGGCATGGTTTCGCCGCGCGGGCTGGTGTCGGGGCAGACGACGATCAGGCCGAGTTCGGCCGCAAGCTGCCGGTATTCGCCCTTGTCCATCACGTTCTGGTGCGTGCAGGTCAGCCCCGAGAGGTACCAGAGCACGGGCAAACGGCCTTGCGCCGCCTGCGGCGGCACGAAGACGGCGAAGGTCATGTCGCAGGCGCAGGTCTCGGAGGCGTGGGAGTAGACGCCCTGGACGCCGCCATGGGAGAGGGAGGTGGAGATGGTTTTCACAATGAGGGCTCGATCAGTTCTGTTTCGATGGATAGTTTTTGCGCCAGCGCAGCCAGCCTGCGGTCGGCCGTCGCGAGAGGCTCGCGCCTCCCGAGTGCCAGTGCGAGGTAGAGGCAATCGTAGACTTTATGGTTGTTTTCAGCAGAAATTCGAACTGCCAACGGAAGCAATTCGCCGTCGCCGGCCACATCCGTCACTATGTTTTGCAATTGACGTAGCCCCGCTTCCACGTCCTCCAGCGGGATACCTGTCAGGCGATGGTATTTGAGAAGCACATTCGCCGTTTCGACGAACAGGAAAGCAGGTGCGCACCCTGAGAGCGTTCGAAGCTTGCGTGCGTTGGCGGAAAACGGTGTCTGAACCAACCAGGGGACCGCGACGCTTGCGTCAACGATCATTGTCATCAACAGGATGCCAGGGGCGATTATCGCGCTCGTCCCGCGCTTCCTCCCACAGCTTTTGCCAGGTATCCATGTCAATGGGCTTGGTGCGGGCCCGCAATGCGTCGATGCTCGCCCAAGCTGCATCGCGCGAAGGCTTGACCTTTTCCGCAAGTGCCTCGCGGGCGATCTGCTCGGCGGATTTGCCTTCCCGCTTGGCGGCCTCCTTCACGCGCGCCATCAGGTCGTCCGGGATATTCCTGATCACCATGCTGGCCATGAAAAATGCCTCTGTTGATATCACCATGATATCACGCAGTTCGGGTTGTGCAATCATCCCTCGGCGGCAGCTTTCATCGCGCGGCGCACCGTCTGGTCGAGGGCCGACAGGAAGGCGGAGCGGTCGCGTGCCGAAAATCCGGGGTTGAAGCCCCTGATTTCGCCGGTCTCACGCAAATGCTGTTTCAGGGCGCGCATGGCAACCGCCATGCCGATCGACTCCGGCGTGAACGGCCGCCCTGTCGGGCCGAGAACGTGGACGCCGAGCGGCACGAGGC
>JAEWFU010000212.1 GCA_023388675.1 Pseudomonadota bacterium
CAAACAAAAAGGCCGGAGGATTATCCGGCCTTTTCGTCGTGTTCGTGTGTCGCTTCAGGGAAGTGACGGCCCCGCCTTTATGCCAATATACCCATTATGAGGGCGCCTACGAAGGCAAACGCAGCACAAATGATCAACGTGTTGAGTGGTCGTGCAAGTCCCATGGCATAGTCTCCTCTACGACTATGGATGGAGATTCTAGGCAGCTTTGCCCGACAGGCAAGCGCATTTTATGCTGCGTTGCGAAGCCGATCCGGCATGCACAGGAACTGTCGCACGCAGTTTCTTGTTTTCCCTCGCAAAACGAATGCTGGCATCGCTGTTGAAAAATTGTGACGAAGCGACACTCAGCGCCGGCCGAAAACGCGCCCGTCGATGGCGACCAGTCCCAACGCGATCAGCCCCATGCCGGTGATCTCGAACATCTCCAGGCGCTCGCCGAGGAAGAGGGCGCCAAGCAGGATCGCGCTCACCGGCACCACGAGCGTGACCAGCGAGGTGTTGGTGGCGCCTGCCGAGCGGATCAGGCTGAAGAAGAGGATGTAGGCGATAGAAGTGGACAGCACCGCCAGACCCAGCACGGACGCCCATGCTTCCGCGCTGGCGGTGAACAGCCCGTGCGTGCCGTGCCACAAGAGGACGACCGGGATCATCATCACGGCCGAGGCAGTCAATTGGCCGGTGGCCA
Organism: Pseudomonadota bacterium; assembly: GCA_023388675.1. Taxonomy (GTDB): domain Bacteria; phylum Pseudomonadota; class Alphaproteobacteria; order Rhizobiales; family Rhizobiaceae; genus Aerobium. The sequence continues at coordinate 689 of JAEWFU010000212.1, forward strand.
CCACCTGCGGCGGCAGCGCGCGGAAGCGGCGAGCGTAGATCCCGGCGCACCCGTAGGAGAGCGCCATGCCCAGCAGCGCCAGCTTGGCCCAGACCGGCCCGCCCAGCCCGGCGAGCATGCCGGGCCCCACCATCACGGCCGTACCCGCCATGCCGAGCGCCACGCCCGCGACCTTGTTCCACGACAGCTTCTCGTCGTCGGTCAAAAGGTTGGCGAAGATCATCGTCCAGAACGGTGTCGTGGCGTTGATGATCGAGGCCAGCCCCGCGCCGATCTCCGTCTGGCCGGCGAACATCAGCGTGAACGGGATGATGTTGTTGAGGATCGCCAGCAGGAAGAAGCTGGCGGCCATCGGGAAGGCGAGCCGGAAGGACGGTCCGGCAACGGCGAGGTAGAGGTGGAGCGCAAGGGCCGCGATGGCGACACGAAACAGCACCAGGTTCAGCGGCGGAATTTCGGTCACCGCAACGCGGGCGAAGAAGAACGAACCGCCCCAGATCGCGCCGAGCAGCACGAGCATGCCCCAGTCCCGCGCGCTCATCGCGCGGCGGACAGGCGGCGAGACGGCGGCTTCACTCATATCGGCAGGCTCCTCGATGTTCGGCGCACAATAGGGCTTGGGCAGAGCCTTTCACCATCCGTTTCGTGATTTGGTCCATATGTTGGTGCGAGGTGGCCGACATTGAGTGACATCGTCTTTTTCGCGGCATCGCGGCCTGTTAGGCTCGCCGCAAATATCGAGGAGGCCGCCCTTTGCAGCGATTCGAGAATGCCCGCGAAGCAGCGCTCGCGCTTCGTCCCGACGATCCCGTCTATTGCTTTCGCCCCGAGGTGCTGAAGCAGGATTGCCGGGAATTCATGTCGATGTTTCCCGGCAAGACGGCTTATGCGGTCAAGACCAACGGCGAGAAGATGGTGCTTAAGGCGCTGGCGGAAGCGGGGGTGACGGCCTTCGACGTCGCGTCGCCGCAGGAGATCGCCGACGTGCGCGCGATCGCCCCGCAGGCCGAGATGCTTTACATGCACCCCGTCAAGGCGCAGTCGCATATCCGGCTTGCGCTGGAGGAATACGGCATTCGCGTGATCGCCATCGACCACGAGGACGAGGTCGTGAAGCTGACGCGCGTCGTCAAGGCACTCGATATCGACCCCGCCAGCATCACTGTGTTCGTGCGCATCCAGACCAAGGGCAGCGCCGCCTATGAGCTTTCCAAGAAGTTCGGGGCAGGGCCGGCGACCGCCGTCGAGCTCGCCGACCGGCTGGCGCGCGGCGGCTTCAAGGTCGGGCTTTGCTTCCATGTCGGCAGCCAGATCGAGGATCCGGATACTTATGAGCGCGCGCTGGCGTCGGCCGACTGGGTACGCAACCGCGCGGAGGCCGAGATCGTCGCACTCGATGTCGGTGGCGGCTTCCCGGCCGAATACGGCCACGATCCCAACCGCAAGAAGCCGGAAATGCCCTCGCTGGGCCAGATCATGTCGCGCCTGCGCGGCGACATCGCGGAATGGGGTTTCGGCGAGACACCGCTGGTGGCGGAACCAGGACGGGTGATCGTCGCCCGCGCATTCTCGCTTATCGTGCGGGTGCTGCTGCGCAAGGGCAGGCGGCTCTACATCAACGACGGCATCTGGGCGTCGCTGTCGGATTCGTGGACCGGCAAAATCACGCTGCCGGCGCGCTTCATTCCCGACCCGGCGATCCGCCATCGCAACGGCGACAAGGAAAAGGTCGTGCCGTTCAGGGTTTGCGGGGCGACCTGCGATTCCGTCGACATTCTCTCGCGGCCGTTCTGGCTGCCCGAAACCGTCGACACTGGCGACTGGATCGAGATCGGCCATATCGGGGCCTACTCGCTGTCGCTGCGCACCCGCTTTAACGGCTTCTATCCCGACACATTCGTCGAGATCGCGACGCCGTTCGATGCCGGCGCGGCACCGGAAGGCTTTGCAAGCCTGGAGACGATGGGATCA
>JAEWFU010000335.1 GCA_023388675.1 Pseudomonadota bacterium
TCCCGTAGGAGTCTGGGCCGTGTCTCAGTCCCAGTGTGGCTGATCATCCTCTCAGACCAGCTATGGATCGTCGCCTTGGTAGGCCATTACCCCACCAACTAGCTAATCCAACGCGGGCTCATCCAACTCCGATAAATCTTTCTCCCGAAGGACGTATACGGTATTAGTCCAAGTTTCCCTGGGTTATTCCGTAGAGCTAGGTAGATTCCCACGCGTTACTCACCCGTCTGCCGCTCCCCTTGCGGGGCGCTCGACTTGCATGTGTTAAGCCTGCCGCCAGCGTTCGTTCTGAGCCAGGATCAAACTCTCAAGTTTAGAGATTTTGAATTGGCTTTAATTGGTCACGCTTGAATTGACGAGAACTTTCACACCTTTGTGCTTTCGCACAAAGTGTAACTTTTCTCTCAAAACGTGTCCGCCAAAGTCTCTGTAAGGAACCAGATCGCCCCGAAGGGCTTTCGAGTTCCGCGAGCACTCTGCCGCCCACGTTTCTCTTTCTTCATTATTCAATTTTCAAAGAACGGACATCGCAAACGCGGTGTCTTGGGCTGTCTGCTTTTGGCTTCAGCCCGGTCGAGTGTCGCTCACGCGGCTCTCTTGATTTCGTCCAACTTTCGCGAAACTCAGAAGCGAACTTCTTTGTCGCCAGCAGCGTGGCCGCCGTCGTTGGTGAGGCGTATATAGGCGGGGAGCCCTCTGAGTGTCAACAACGATTTTGAAGTTTTTTGAATTTTTTACGACGGTCGATTTTCCGCCTGTTCACGAGGCATTTGGGAGGTTCTGCCCGCTTTGTAAGCGCACGTTACGGAAGCCGGCTCAAACCGGCCAAGGTCACATTGGAGCCCCATTCGCTCCATACGCCGAAACCAACGGCGCGGAAGCCAGCATGTGGGCGTGCCCCACCCGGACACCGTCATACTTTATATATATGGTGGCGTGCGGGACGACTTCGAAGGCGCTGTTCGGTCTTTCTCTTGGGCGGCCTCCACGTCCTCTATGATTGCCGCGCCGCATCGGCTTCGTTGACTTGAGCGCGCATGACAGGCAATTGTCATCACGCAGAACAAACAGAAGTGTTCCGCCTGAGGGGATAACCGCACCCGCGATGCAGCCCATAGACGAGTCCATAGCCGCGCTCGGCAACGAACCGCCGCTCGTCGCCGACGGGCGGGCAGGTCCGCCCGACCGGCGCGAGGTCTCCGCCCGATGGCTTTCGGGCACGTTTCTCACGGGCATCACCTCCAGCGTCCTCATGGGCGTCGCGCTGTTTGCGGCTCTGGACGGGCGCGAGATGTTGGCAACCCCGCCCGAGCTTCTCAATGTCGCGAGTCTCGACGGGGCCGACAACGCGAACGCAGCCAAGGCCAACCGGCTTGTCGCCCCCATCACATTGAGCAACACCAGCGATCGCAGGCGCATGGAGGTCTCCACCATGACGCGTTCCGGCGACCGCGATGTGGTGCGCATGGTTCCGTTCGTCCAGGTGAAGATGGCGCTGGCTGCCGGCCATACGACCAGCCGCAGCTATCCGCCATTCGATCCGCTCGAAGTATTTGCCGAGGATGGCGCTGCCCAGGCGAGCGCCGGCATGGTCACCGGCATCATCTATGGTGCCAAGGTCGAGAGCGAAGTCAGCCTGCGGACGGTCGACTTCCCGATCGAGACTGCCGCTTTCGATGAGAGCAGCGCGCTTTCAGCCGACGAGGTCGAAGGCGTGGTGCGCAATACGAGCGCGATCCTGACCGACGGCGACGTCCAGGTCGCCGCACTCCACTATGTCGACCCGCAGCGCTTCGGCGAAACGCCGGTGACCCGGACGCTCGGTGCTTCGTTCGGTATCCGGATCGTGCCCGAGAACGTATCGGTCGCGACACGTGACACCGAAGGCAGCACCGCCGACAGCTATGCCGAGGATATGATCCTGTTCCCCGCCGAGCGAGACCTCGCCGAGGCGTTGGAGGAAGCGGGTTACACGGGCCCCGACGCGGAAGGCATGGCCTCGGCTTTCGCGACCCTGCTGAAAAGCGAGGTGGTTGCCGAGGGGCACCTGATGCGTCTCGGCATCGAAACCCGCGAGGACATCAGCCGGGTCGTTCGCGCAAGCCTTTATGATGGCCGCCGTCATATCCTCACGATCGCGCTCAACGACAAGCGGCAATATGTGAAGGGCAGCGAGCCGGAGCCCAATCCGGCCGTGCTTGCCGCCTTCGATCTCGAGCCGGCGGTGGTGCGGCCTCGCGGCGATCTGCCTACCGTGTATGACGGCATCTACCGCGCGGCATTTTCTTACGGCATGTCGCGGCCGATGACGCGCCAGCTCATCCAGCTCCTCGCATCCGACGTGGATTTCCAGGCCCGGCTGAACCCCACCGACGAGATCGAGGTCTTCTTCTCGCAGCCTGACACCGAAGACCGGGCGACCGAGGATTCGCAATTGCTTTACGTGCAGGCGACCTTCGGCGGTCACGCCCGCACCTTCTACCGCTTCCAGATGGAAGACGGCGTCGTCGACTATTTCGACGAGGAAGGTCGCAGCGCCCGCCAGTTCCTGCTCCGCAATCCCGTTCCCAACGGCCGTTTTACCTCGGGCTTTGGCGGTCGTCGTCACCCCATCCTCGGCTATACGCGCATGCACACCGGCGTCGACTGGGCCGCGCCGCGCGGCACACCGATCATCGCATCCGGAAACGGCGTTGTGGAGCAAGCCGGCTGGACCGGCGGCTATGGACGCCAGACCATGATCCGCCACGCCAACGGGTACAAGACATCCTACAGCCACCAGAGCGCGATCGCCGAGGGTGTGGTGGCCGGTGCGCGCGTCCGTCAGGGCCAGGTCATCGGCTATGTCGGTTCGACCGGCCTCTCCAGTGGCAACCATTTGCACTACGAACTGATGGTCAACGGCACCAAAGTCGATCCGATGCGCGTGCGGCTTCCCGTCGAGCGCGCGCTCAAAGGCGAGGAGCTGGAAGCTTTCCTGCAGGAGCGCGAACGTATCGACGACCTGCTCAAGGAGCAGGAAACGCCGGCGCTGAAGATGGCGAGCGCAGGCAACGCCGGCGGCTGACAGCCACTCCGTTCCGCGCCCTACGCTTCGGCCTTTTCATCGATATCGGCAGCCGGCGCTACGTCACCCGCTCCGGGCGTCGTCACCCAGGCAATCAGCCCGGCGACGAAGCTGAGAGCGGCCGTGACCCATGCGACGGCGGCGAATGCTGCATCGCTTGCCGTGATTCTCAGAATTTCGGCATCGCCAGACAGGTTCCCGGGTTCGCCGAAACCCGGCATGTCCGGTTCGCCGCCGACGACCGCTGCATACCGCCCTGCAACCACGACGCCGAGCATCGCCACGGCCACGAGACCGGCGATCCGCGAGACCGCATTGTTGATGCCGGATGCCGCACCCGTATCATCGTCGTCGACGGCGGTCATGACAGCGCTCGACAGCGGCGAAACAACCAGCGACATGCCGAGCCCCATCAGCACCATCAGCGGAAAGACTCCGGTCCAGAACTGGCGGACACCCGAGCCGATCAGCAGAGCGAGACCGGCGAACGCCATGGCCACGACGAGGCTGCCGCCAGCAATCGGCACTCGCGGCCCGATCCGGTCGGCGAGCCTGCCGACGATACCCGACAGCAGCGCGATAGCCGCCGACAGAGGCAGGAAGATGAATCCCGTCTGCGCCTCGTCCACGCCCCACCCGGCAATCAGCAGCATCGGCAGGAAGAACAGGATTCCAGACAGCGCGAAGTAGAGGCAGAACGTGGCGGCATTGGCTCCGGAAAAGGCAGCGCTGGAGAACAGCGAAAGCTTCATCATCGGCGCTTCCGCCCTCGCCTCCCACCACAGGAAGACCGCGAGAACGGCAAGCCCGACGGCGATGAAGGCCATGGGACCGGCTCCACTTGCGCCGGAGGTCAGGCCGTAGGCGAGACTGCCGAGCGCGATCGTTGCCAGGACCGCACCGCCGATGTCCAGCTTCCGCGTTTCCGTTGGCGAATCGTCGGGCACCTTTGCAAGCAGCAGGAATATGGCCAACCCGCCTAGCGGCAGATTCACGGCAAAGATCGCCCGCCACACCGAATCGTCGAACGCCGAAAGCACCAGGCCGCCGACCACCGGTCCGAGCGCCGTCGTCAGCGCCGAGGCGGCGGCCCAGATGCCGATCGCGCGGCCGCGTTCGGCCTTCGGGTAAGCCTTGGCGATAATGGCGAGGCTGCCCGGCACCATCAGCGCCGCACCCACACCTTGCAAGGCCCTGGCACCGATCAGGAATGGTGCGTTCGGTGCGAAGGCGCACAGCAGCGACGTCGCGATGAAGAAGCTGATGCCGGCAACGAAGGCGCGGCGCATGCCGAACCGGTCGCCGGCAGCCCCTCCGACAAGGATCAGCGCCGAAAGGGTCAGGGCATAGGCGTTGGAAATCCACTGCGCATCGACCAGCGAGGCGCCGAGGTCGGCGCGGATCGCCGGCAGGGCGATGGAGACGACGGAACCGTCGATGAAACCCAGCGCCGAAGCAAGGATAGCCGCGATGAGCACATAACGCCGGCGTGACCGCGGGCAGAACGTCCCGTTCGTCTCGGGAACGGATTGTGGCGTGGCTTCGGTGCCGACTTCGCAGGGGGACTGCATGTTCCTATTGTTAGAGCATTTTGCAGCGCGGCGGAATCGTCTGCCGTCGCACAAATGCGGCCAGGAAAACGAAACTCGAGCAACGGAGCTGCATTCGTCAGAACGCCCGTTGCTCCAGTCGAATCAGCCCCACGCGGCAATCGTCCGGGCGACGTGAATTGCGTTGCCGACGACCTCTCCTATTCCACGAACTCGACGCTCGCGCCGACCTTCACCATCTTTGCCAGTTCCTGCGCGTCCCAGTTGGTCAGGCGGATGCAGCCGTTCGATTCGGTCTTGCCGATCTTGGAGGGGTCCGGCGTGCCGTGGATGCCGTAGGTCGGCTTCGAGAGCGCGATCCAGATCGTGCCGACCGGCCCGTTCGGTCCGGGCGGTATTCTCAGCACGCGCGTGTTGTTGCCCTGCTGGAAGTTGATCTTCGGGTTGTAGGTATATTCGGGATCGGTCGCGATCCGCTCCACCGAGTGGGTGCCGGTGGGCGACGGGGTCGCTGCCGAGCCGATGGTCGAGGGATAGATGGCGATCAGGCTGCCATCCTCGCCATAGGCCCGCACCTGCCTCTTGCTCTTGTCGGCGATGATGCGCGTGACGGTGCCGGTGCGCGGCTTGCCGGTATTGACGACCTTGATGATCGTGCCGGGCCGGTCGAACGCGACGCCGGGATTGAGCGCACGCAGATATTTCTCGTCCATGTGGAAGCGTTCGGCCAGCATCTCCGCCACAGAGACGAAGCCCATGCGCTCCATCTGCGCCTTCTCGCTATAGTCGGCGGGGATCGAGGCGACGAACGGGCCGGCCACGTCCACGGACGTTATCTCGTAGGTGGTGAACGCGTCGCCGCCTGTCGCCTGGAGCTGCGCCTCCACATATTCGACATCGTAGGTGCGCAGCGTCTCGCCGGTCAGTTCGCGATAGGCCGCGATCGCCTTGTTGACGTTGTCGCCGATGCGGCCGTCGATGACGCCCGGGGAGGCCCCCACCCGGTCGAGCAGCACCTGAATCTTGGCAATCTCGTCCGTTGCACCGGAACGGCCAATCTCCGGTTGCTGCGTCACGTCGGGGAGCGTTCCCTGCTGAGACGGCTCTCCGATGGTTGCGCCAGGCTGCGAATCGGGAATGGCGACGATGGAAGGTGAGCTGCCCAGCGGTGCCCGCTCGATCGGCTCGCGCTCGATCGCGCCCGGTCGCTGCTGCTCGTAGGTCGGCTCCTCGCGCGCAAATTCGTCGTCGCGATAGTCCGGTCCCGGCAGGGCGCGATAGTCGCGATATTCGGGCAGCGGGTCCACCGAGGGGAAGGGCTCACGGCCGAGCTCCCGCATCCGCTCGTCACGCCGCGCGCGTGCGTCATAGGGATCACGGCGCGGATATTCATCGTAGCGCGGCTGGTAAACGGGTTCATCGTCGTAGCGCGGCCGATAGACCGGCTCGTCCTCGTAGCGGCGAAACGAATCCCGCGGCTCGCGCACGCCCAGTACCTCGCCGGTATCGGGATCCAGCATCACCTCGCGGCCGTATCGATCGTAAAAGACTTCGACGTCGCGCGATTGCGCGCCCGCTTCCGTCGACAACCCCAGCATCATCACCGCCGCCAATGAAAGAAGTCTGCCGTTCATTCCCGTTTGTCCCGCGTGCCTGCAATCAGGGCCAGAGCGTATCGCGACCTGTCATGTTCGCGTGCACGCTTCCGGCCCTCGGTTCCGAGCATGCCTTCACCCCGAAACCGGTACCCACTTTCGGGAGGCATGCTGCGTATCCTTCGACGATGGGACATGAACGGGACATGAAGATGGCGATCGCATGGCGCTGCCGGTGTTGGAATCAGTCGAAACCTAGCGCCAGGCGCTGCCTGGCTGGCAGCTTCGATGCGACCAGCCTGTGGCTCTCGCGCAGATAGTCGGCAAGGCCCGCATCGTCCATCGCCTCGTCGCCGGTACGCTGGATCCATGTCATTCCGCGCGAGGCAAGATAGGGCGCCGGCCGCAGGCCCGGCTGCTCGCGCAGGATGTCGAACGCCATCTCCGAAACCTTGAAGGTCACACCGAGCGTACCGCCGTCGCTCCAGCCGGCAATGGCGAAGACCTTGCCGGCGACCTTCCAGACATGGGCCCCTCCCCACTGCACGACATGTGTGGTGTGCGGGAGAGAGGCACAAAAGCCATTGTAGTCATCGAGGGTCATGATTCGGCATCGTTCCGGTTCGTGATCAGTCTATCGCCGACCGAACGACGCCGCCAAGCCGACGCAGAACGGCCCTCCGAAAATGTAGTCCTCGATATGATCGGCAACCATGGCGGCCGCGAACCGGGCGAGGCCGGTGGCGACGACGACGTTTTCCGGCGACGAGCCGCCGCCGCAATCGAACGGCTGACCTGCCACCGCCCTCACGCGACACGCACCGGCTTTTCGACAGACACGGCGGCGACAGCGATCCCGGGCACCGTCGAGATCCATGGCGAAGCGCAGGGCGGGTTGCCACAGTGTCCCCTGCAGTGCCGCACGGAGTTGTTCGGACGGATCGTCGGCCGCAATCGCAGGCGGGTCGGTTCTGGCTGCGCGGGACATAAGCGGCTCCTTCGTTCGATAGCTGGGCAACAACAGACGCGCGGAATGGACTTCCCGCCGCAAGCGGTGGGAAGCGGGTGCGAAAGTCCGCGCCCGTTTGGAATGAATGAGCGGCGCGGTCTTCCGCATCCGCCGGTGCTTTCACCTCCAGCATGGTGGGCCAGTGCTGAGCACGGCCGGACCGTTGCCGAGGCCCGGATCTGGGGCAGGTCTTATCCCACCAAGCCACGCTACCGTTGCGCGGCCGACCCGGACACCGTCGCTCTCCCCTGATCCCCGGTCCGGACCAGGGTTCCCGCGAGGGCGATGCGGCGATTGTCACGCGGAGGGCGACAGGTGTGGACGGAAAAGGCGCGGATTATCACGGCAGGATCGGTCAAGCGGCTGACAACACGCGGCAATTATTTCGGCTCAGGCCTTGGGCACGCGAAATTTGTCCACTCGGAATGGCGCGCGGGCAGGATTCCATGCCACTGCGGCTATGCGACAGCCTTCGCCACCATATCAGGATGTTGGCCGATCACGCGGACGTAGGCGATAGCAAAATCCGGCGCGGTCGCTCGCGCCTGCTCCCAATCGCGCAACGTACCGACCGGAACCCGGAAACGATTGGCAAACTCCGACTGCGACAAACCAAGTGCGGTCCTCGTCTTGCGGATCAGACGCGCGCGTTGACCCCGGTCCAACGCCTCGGCTGTGACCTCGAAATCTTCGGCGTCGACCGGATCAGCAGGCAGCCTGGTATGCTCTTTCTTCACCTTTGTTGCTCCTTCTCACCGACATGAAGCGAGGCAGGTCACCCCGCCAGACGAAAACGCCGGTGAACAGTTTCTCCTCGACGACTCCGATCACTTTGAAACGTTCCTCCCCGTCGATCTCGCGGATGGAAGGAATAATCAGGTGGTTGTCGTCCTCAAAAATCCGATCGCCAAAGACCAGTGGCAGTTTGTGCTTCTCGCGGTTGGTCGCATCCTTGGCGGGGTCGAACCTGTCAGGCGTCATAGCCATGAATATACGGGATTTCCGTATAGACCGCAAACTCCATCTACCTGCGTAGTGTCGCGAAACGAAGTTGCGGCGCGGACTTCCGAGGTTTCCCGTGCTCATTCAGCCCCTTCGGACGCGGATCATGCCGTGTGGGGAAGCAGGTTTCGGCGTGAGAGTGACGGGACAGGTGCTTTCATTGCGGCATCCTCGAACAGTGGTTGGC
>JAEWFU010000355.1 GCA_023388675.1 Pseudomonadota bacterium
CTCACCTTCTTCGCGACGCGCAAGGAGAAATCGGGGCTGTCGATGGTCAGCAGGCAATCGGGCGCGGCACGCACCACGGCCTGCGCGGTCTCGTTCAGGCGACGCATGAGGCGCGGCAGGCTGGCGATTACAGCGCTCACGCCCATGAGCGCGATCTCGGAACCGTCGAACAACGGGTTCAGCCCCAGCGCCTGCAGATGCCTGCCGCCGACGCCGACCAGTTCCACCTCATGTCCGGTCCGCGCTGCCAATGCCCTCACAAGATCCGCGCCAAGCAGGTCGCCGGATTCCTCACCGGCAACGACTGCTATTCGCAAAGGCCTGGCCGGGGTCATTGATCGTCCTCCGGTTTCGCGGGCATTCCGACGACGAACAGGCCAAGCTCGTCGGCGCGGGCAATCGTCTTGTCGAAATCGAGGATGAAAGAGCGCCCGGCATCGACGGCAATGCCCGCCAAACCCGCCTTGTGGGCGCCCTCCACCGTCTGCGGGCCTATGGCGGGCAGGTCTGCGCGGCGCTCCTGAAGAGGCTTGCAGTGTTTGACGAGAACACCCCGCTTCTTGCCAGCCAGCCTTCCGTGGCCACGCATCTGCGCCGTGCGTTCAAGCAGTCCGTCCGTGCCCTCTATGCCTTCGAGAGCGATGGCGCGCCCGCCTATCGCAATCGCCGCCTGGCCGATGTCGAGCCGTCCGATGGCAAGGGCGGCTTCGGACGCCGCTTCCAGGTCGCGACGGTCGTGCGACGTTGGCGTCATGCGCGTCAATGTCCCTTCCGGTGCCAGCAGGTCCGGTACGATTTCGTGCGGGCCCACTACCGTGATGTCGTTAGCCTCCGCAATCTCGATGATCGTGCGCAAGAGCCGGTCGTCTCCGCGCAAGAGGCCGGCCGCCACGCGCGGCAGCAGCGCCAGGGTGGACAGGTTCCACCGTACGCGGCGCAAATTCGGGCGCCGGACGACGTTGCCCGACATGACCAAGCGTTTCACACCGTGCTTCTTGAGAAGCGGCAACGCCTGGCCGAAATCCTCAACTGCGAGCACGGCCTGCTCTGCACCGTCAAAAGACTGCTCGTCGTCGACTTCCCCGGCAATCAGGATAACGAAAGGCTTTTCTCCGTGATCAAGGAGCGTCCGCACAACCGCGACTGGCAGTGCGCCGCCGCCGGCGATGACGGCGATGCGGCCGTCACGGCTTGCCTGCGCGTTCGGCTGGTCAGCCCTGGTCATCATCCGCGGCATCGTCGCCATCGAGCGGCGGTACGGCGAAGTGGCGCTTGCCGCGCTGCGTGATGAAGTCGACGATCTCAATGACCGCCGGCGAGTCGGCAAATTGCACCCGCACCTCCTCGGCACTTTCGAGCAGGGGCTTTTCCGGCGAGAACAGGATGCGATAGGCCGCACGCAGGTTTGCAAGGTCGCTGCGCGCCATGCCCGAGCGCTTCAGGCCCACGACATTGAAGCCGCGCAGCTTCGCGCGGTTGCCAACAGCCATACCGTAGGGGATGACGTCCCCGACGACGGCGGAGCAGCCGCCAAGGAACGCACGGCGCCCCACCCGGACGAACTGATGGACTGCGGTCAGGCCACCGATAATGACGTAGTCGCCGATCTCGCAATGGCCGCCGAGCGTCGCGCCGTGTGTCAGTGTGACGTTGTCGCCGACGATGCAATCATGGGCCACATGCGAGTACGCAAGGAAGAAGCCGTTCGCGCCGACGGTCGTGGCACCGCGGCCGCTATCGGTGCCGACATTCATCGTCACGGATTCGCGTATGTCGCAGTTCTCGCCGATGGTCAGCGTCGTGCGGCCGCCCTTGTGCTTGGAATCCTGCGGCGGCCCGCCCAGCGCGGCGAATGCCTGCGCGCGGGTGCCCGCACCGACGGTGGTGGCGCCCGTTACCGAGACATGGCCGGCAAGGTGTACATTGTCACCGAGCACGACCTCTGCGCCCACATGGCAGAAGGGTCCGACATGGACACCGGCGCCCAGTTGCGCGCCTGGCTCCACGAAGGCGGTCTGGTGGATGAATGTTTCGCTGGTCATGATCCTGGGCGGCTCAGTTTGCCGGCTTGGGCGACATCATCGCCGATATTTCGGCCTCGGCAACCTTGGTTCCCTCGACGATTGCCTCGCAGGCGAAACGCCAGATATTGCCGCGCTGCTTGAGCTTCTTGACGTGGATTTCCAGGCGATCGCCCGGCACCACCGGACGGCGGAACTTGGCGTTGTCGATGGTCATGAAATAGACGAGCGACGGCTTGTCCTCGCCGGTTGAGCGAATGCAGATAGCGCCGGCCGTCTGTGCCATTGCTTCTACGATAAGCACCCCCGGCATCACCGGCTGCTCGGGAAAGTGCCCCTGAAAATGGGGCTCGTTCGCCGTGACGTTCTTGATGCCGATCGCCGAATTGTCTCCGTCGATGTCCACGATCCGATCGACAAGCAGGAACGGGTAGCGATGCGGCAGCAGCCGCATCAGGCCGAGTATGTCGAGGCTGTCGAGCGAGTTGGCGGCTGCGGTGTCATTCATCCCGCGGTCCCTTTCCCGTCTGGTCGTTTGTGAGTTTTCGGATCGTCGCGATCTCTCTGAACAGGCTCTTCAGCGGCTGTGCAGGTGCACCACCCCAGCGCGCGCCGGCCGGAACGTCGTTCATCACGCCGCTGCGCGCCGCGATGGCGGCCCCACTGCCGATGCTGATGTGGTCGGCAAGGCCGACACTGCCGCCCAGCATTACCCCATCGCCTAGCTGTACCGAGCCGGACAAGCCGCAAAGACCGGCGATCAGGCAGAACCGCCCGATCCGGACGTTGTGGGCGATCTGGACGAGATTATCGATTTTGGAGCCTTCGCCGATGATTGTATCGGAAAGCGTGCCGCGGTCGACCGTGGTATTCGCGCCGATCTCGACGTCGTCCTGTATGACGACCCGGCCGATCTGAGGGATCTTTTCCGGCCCGGATCGGCCTGCAGCAAAGCCGAAGCCATCCTGTCCGATCCGCACCCCGGCATGGATGATCACACGATTGCCGATCAGCGCGTTCTGAACCGAAGCCCCCGACCCCACGAAACTGTCACGCCCGATCTGGCAGGACGACCCGATTACGGCTGTTGGCGCGATCACGGTTCCACTGCCGATCGCGGCTCGCGGTCCCACGACTGCGCCAGCCTCGATGATCGCGCCGGGCTCGATGAGCGCATCGGGATGAACATGAGCACCCGGCGACACGCCGGTTTCGCCCGTTAACGGCGCAGGGCGCACGGCGGCAGGAAACATGATCCTGCCGATCGCAGCAAAATCGGACTGCGGCCTCGCTGAAACGACGATCGCGCTGCCGTCGCGCACGGAACCGGCAACGTCTTCGGTGCAAAGCACGACAGAAGCCTCGATGACCTCGAGTTTCGCCGCATTGCGCTTGCCGTCGATGAAGATCAGGGCACCGGGACCGCCCTCGCCGGCTGAGACGAGCTTCGACACCTCGTTCTGAGCCAGCTGGGGCGTGCGGAGTTCCGCGCCCGTCAGCGTCGCGATCTCAACCGCGGTAAACCGGCGCGACGGTTCGAAGAATACCGGATCGGTCATACAAACCTTCTCTTCCGGGCCGGTTGCCAGCCCGGAAGCGCCTTGCCCGTTGTCAGGGCGCGGCCCGCTCCAGTTGGATCGAAGCCGCGCTCATCGTCGGTCGTTGCGCAACGGACCTGCCGAAGCCGTCCCACTGCCGGCACGACGCGCTAGAACCGGGTCGAGATACCGAAGCTGAAGTTCTGAATCTGGTCGCCGTCTTCCTTCAGGACCGGCACGGCGTAGTCGACGCGCAGCGGGCCGAAAGGCGACGCCCAGATCAGGCTCGCACCGACCGACGCGCGCCACTCCATCTCGCTCCCCAGCACGGCGCCGTGACCATCCAGCTTGTTGCCGTAAAGCGTTGCGGCATCTGCGAAAGCCGCGGCACGCAGACCGATCCCGGTCGGAATAAACGGCATCGGGAACTGCACTTCAGCCGAAGCATTGAAGTAGGTGGTACCGCCGAGATGGTTGTAGACCGTGTTGCCGTTAGCATCGGTCGTCGTCTGATACGGGCCGATGCCGTTGCTCTTGAAGCCGCGGATCATACGGTCGTTGTTCTGGAAATGATCGAAGACGCGCAGCCCATCATTGCCGTAGGAGGCGATGTGACCGGCACCCGCGGAAAGCAGGCCGACGAGATCCATTTCCTCGGACAGCAGGTGGTAGTAGCTGCCGCGCGCGGTCAGCTTGGTCCACTGAGCGTCGCCGCCCAGACCTGCGACCTCCACCGTACCATTGAGGTAGAGACCCTCTCGCGGGTTACGCATGTCGTCGATGGTGTTGAACAGCAGCGTACCGCTGACCGAGGACTTGGTCCACGGGCTCTGGTTTTCGATGGCATCCTTCAGATAATCCGAGAGCGTGCATCGCGGATCGTTCGGGATCGGATTGCCGTTATCGTCAAGGCAGACGCCGCTATAGACGTATTTTTCCTGCGTCAGATTGTAGGCGAACTGCGTGCTGAGCGCCTGCGTGATCGGCAGGCCGAAACGCACCGTGCCGCCGGTCAGCTCACTGTCGTATCCCTGGTTGTACTCGCGTGTCTGGCGATAGATATCGAAGCCGGCGCTGATGCGGCGCCCGAGGAAATACGGCTCCGTGAACGAGACCGTGTAGTCGCGCGAATTCCGTCCGCCGGCCATCGAAAGGCGGATGGACTGGCCACGGCCAAGGAAGTTGCGCTCGGCGATCGAGCCTTCGACGCTGAAACCTGACGTTGCCGAGTTGCCGGTGGTGTAGCCGCCGCCAACAGAAAGCTCGCCGGTCGACTTCTCGATGACATCGACAACCAGGATCACACGATCCGGCTCGGACCCCGGCGCGGTGGCAATGTTGACCGTCTCAAAGAAATCAAGCCTTTCCAGCCGGCGCTTGGCGCGCTGGATGAGGACCTGGTTGAATGCGTCGCCTTCGCTGAAGTCGAATTCACGGCGAATCACATAGTCACGCGTGCGCTCGTTGCCGCGGATCTCGATACGCTCGATGTAGGCGCGCGGGCCCTGGTCGATCGTGTAGACGACGGAGATCGTCTGGTTCGCGAAGTTCCGGTCGCCGCGGGGTGTCACCTGCGCGAATGCATAGCCGAGATCGGCCACGCGCTCCGAAAGGCCGACCAGCGAATCCTCGACTGCCTTGGCGCTGTAGTAGTTGCCGCTGCGGGATTCGAGCTGATTGCGCAGTGCCTGACCGTCCAGGCCCTCGACAGTGCTCTCCACCTCGATGGACCCGAAGCGATAGCGCTGCCCCTCGTCCACCGTGAAGCTGACGCGATAGGAATTCGCCGCCTCGTCGAACTCGCCAAAGGCCGAGATGACGCGGAAGTCGGCGAAGCCGCGATTGTAGTAGAAGCGGCGCAGCGCTTCCTCGTCGGCGCGCAGCCGGTCTTCGTCATAGATGTCGTTGCGGGTCAGCCACGACATGACGTTGGACTGCTTGAGCGAAATCACCTCGCGCAGGCGGCCGTCGGAGAAGGTCGTGTTGCCCTCGAAGCTGACCGAAGCGATCTTCGTGCGATCGCCTTCCTGGATATTGAAGATGACGTTGACGCGGCCTTGCCCGAGGTCGACAACTTCCGGCGAAACGGTGGCGTCCTCGCGGCCGGTGCGGCCGTAGGCCTGACGGATCGTCTCGGCATCGGCTTCCATCATCGCGCTGGAATACGCGCCGCGCGGGCGAAGCTGGATCTGGCGCCCGAGGTCGGCATCCTTGAGACGCCGGTTGCCCTGGAACAGAACCTGATTGACGATCGCGTTCTCGTCGACGCTGACGACCAGCGTCGAGCCAGATTGGTTGATACGAACGTCCGAGAACATTCCCGTCGAGAACAGCCGCTTGACCGCTTCGTCGACGTCGGCGTTGCTGAAATTCTGGCCGGGGCGGATGCCGGTGTTGTTACGGATGGTTTCGGCATCGACGCGACGGTTGCCGCGAACCTCGATGCTGCTGACGACAGCGGCCTGCGCGACCGTCGTCGATGCAAGCTGCAACGCGCCGGCGCCGGACAGTACGAAACCGACCGAAAGGGCGGCCGCCGAAGCGGCGCTCAACAAACTGGAAGCTGCCTTCATTGGGCTTTAAAACCTTTTATTCTCGTAGTCCCCACGGCGAGAAACCCGTACGTCGCGGTCAATTCTGCTACCGTATTACCCGTATTTTCCATACAAGCAAGGCTTCGGGTTAACATGCGTTTACTAAATCCCCGAGCGTGGCATTCGCGTCACTCCAATTCGACCCCATGGTAAACGGCCGGTCAACCGAAGCGCCAAGTCACGCATTTTCTTCACATTTCAGCAACCGAACAGGTCGTTCCAGAAGACGAACACCATAAAGGCCAGCACGAGCACGAGACCGATTCGGTAGACCATCTCCATGATCCGTTCCGACACCGGGCGTCTCATGACGGCCTCGACCCCATAGAATACCAGATGGCCGCCGTCGAGGGGCGGAATCGGCAGAAGGTTCAGAAAGCCGATGCCGACGGAAAGCAGCGCCACAAGCTGCACAAGCCACTCGAAGCCGAGCGCGGCCGCCCTGCCCGCCATGTCGGCGATCTTCACCGGGCCGCCAAGCTGGCAGCGGTCTTCGCGCCCCACTGCAAAGCGCTGCAGGAACTGGCCGGTGCGGGCGATGATGAACGCCGTTTCCTTGACCGCCTCGCCTGCCGCTTCAACAGGATTGAAAGTCAGATGGCGCGGCTGGCCAAGTTCGGCATTGTTGACGACGCCGATGACGCCGACCCGGATGGTATTGCCGAGCGCATCTTCCTGCTCCACGACCTCCGGTGTTGCCGTCAGCGTCACTTCCGCGCCGTCGCGAAGCATCACGAAAACGATGGAATCGCCCGCGCGACCCGAAACCAGGCGCTGCACGTCGCCGAACGTGTCGATACGGCGCCCGTCGACCGAGACGAAGCGGTCGCCCGGCAGGAAGCCGGCGGCCTCGGCCGGGCTGTCGGCGCGCACTTCCGCGACCGTCGGTTCGGCGACATAGCGCCCGTAAATCGAGAACATCACCGTGAACACGGCGATCGCCAGCAGGAAATTGAACAGAGGACCGGCAAAAACCGTCGCGGCACGTTTCCAGACCGGCTGCAGATGGAACGCAACCTTGCGCTCCTCCGGGCTGAGCGCTTCGTCTTCCTCGCGGTTCGACGGTTCGCTGGTGACGCTCATGTCACCGACGAATTTGACGTAGCCGCCGAGTGGAATCGCGGAAAGCTTCCAGCGCGTCCCGCGCCTGTCGTTGAAGCCTAAGAGTTCCGGTCCGAAGCCTATCGAGAATTCGCGCACGCCGATGCCGCACCAGCGACCCACGAGATAGTGGCCCATCTCATGAACGAACACGACCACAGTCAGCACGAACAGGAAGGGTATGATGGTCGTGATGACGATATTGTCGAAGCTGAAGAATGTGGTCAGAAATTCGCTCAAGACGGCCCCTTACCCGTTTGACATGCAACCTTGTCGTCTCTTAGCGCAAGAATACTGGCAAATCCGTGTCCGAACCTGACGCGATTTCGTTCCCGCAGAAAACGAAGCCGCGTCAGCGACCGAACAGCGCATGTGCTGGCGCGTCCAGTCCGGAAGCGGCCGCACCAATGATGAAAAGCATGAAAGCAGCGGCCACAAGACCGTCGACGCGATCCATCACACCGCCGTGACCGGGAATGAGCCCGCTCGAATCCTTGGTGCCGAACCGCCGCTTGAGCGACGATTCGAACAGGTCGCCGACCTGCGAGACGACTGAGAGGACGAAGGTGAGCACGGCCGTCGCCAGCACACCCCAGACAATGCCCGCATAAAGCGCGACTGCGCCGCCGGCGATGATACCGGCGATCGTTCCTCCAATGGCGCCACTCCAGGTCTTGCCAGGTGAAATCGAAGGCGCGAGCTTCGGGCCTCCGATGGCGCGTCCGACGAAATAGGCGAGAATGTCGGTCGCCCATACGACGGCGAAAAGGAACAGGGTCGCAGCCAGCCCGGACGCATCGCCGCCGCGCAGCGCGGCCAGCGAAATCGCGGAGAGCCCCGCATAGGCGAGGCCAGCGACCGGCCAGAAGCCTCGCTGGTCATAGGCAGCATGCGCAGCGCCGACGATCACGGCCGCCGCGAGCGCAAGAAGCAGTGTTGCCGCCGGCACGCCAGCCAACATCATGGCCAGAACCACAGCCAGCAGAACCGCCAGAACAATGCGATGCGCCGCTGCTTCGCGCGGCAACGCCATTGTCATCCATTCATAGAGAACCGCGCCGGCTATCCCCGCGCAGAGAATGCGATACCAAAACCCGCCGGCCCAGGTCAGCGCCAAGGCGAGCGCGACGAGCACGACGGCTGAAGCGACGCGCTGCTGCAGATTGCTGCGGCCTGCGCCCCCTGTCATAGGGCGACGTCGCGGGCTGTCACGCCGCCGAACCGACGCTCGCGCGCGGCGAAGCTCTCGATTGCCTGTTCCAGTTCCGCCCGGCCGAAATCCGGCCAGTAGCAGGGCAGGAAGACGAGTTCGGAATAGGCCGCCTGCCAGAGCAGGAAATTGGACAGGCGTTGCTCGCCGCTGGTGCGAACGATCAGGTCGGGATCCGGTATCAATCTCGTGTCGAGGAACTGGCCGAACGCCTCCGGCGTGATCTCGGCCGGATCGAGCGTGCCGACGCGTGCTGCTTCGGCAATCGCGGCGGCAGCACGGGCGATTTCGTCGCGGGCGCCATAGTTGAAGGCGATCACGAGGTTCATCGCCGTGTTGGCCATCGTCAGCGTTTCGGCTTCCTCGACAAGTGCGCGGATATCGGGAGCAAGGCTCGCCCGTTCGCCGATCATGCGCACACGCACACCCGCCTGATGGATTTCAGCAAGGTCGCGGCGAATGAACAGTTTCAGCAGGCCCATGAGGTCACTGACCTCGGCCTTCGGCCGCGACCAGTTCTCCGAAGAGAACGCATAGACGGTGAGCCATTCGATGCCGAGGTCGCCGGCTGCCCTGACTGTGCGGCGCAGCGCTTCCACGCCGGCGCGATGGCCGGCGGCGCGCGGCAGGCCGCGTGCCTTGGCCCAGCGGCCGTTGCCGTCCATGATAATCGCGATATGGGCGGGCTTCAAATCCCGTTTCCTTTCCGCGGGTCCCGCGCGCCGGAGCCACGATCCGGCACGAGCGCGGTCAAACCTGCATGATCTCCGCTTCCTTCTCGGACAGAAGGGTGTCGATCGAGGTGATCGTGTCGTCGGTCAGTTTCTGCACGCGTTCGGACTGGACGCGCGAATCGTCCTGGCTGATCTCGCCGTCCTTCTCCGCCTTCTTGGCGTTTTCCATGCCGTCGCGGCGGACATGGCGCGCGGCGACCTTCGCGCTTTCCGCGTATTGATGGGCGATCTTCACCAGCTCCTTGCGGCGCTGTTCGTTGAGCTCGGGCAGCGGGATGCGAAGATTGGTGCCGTCGACGATCGGGTTGAATCCCAGATTGGATTCGCGGATCGCCCGGTCGACCGCGCCGACAAGCTGCTTGTCCCACACCGACACCGCAATCATGCGCGGCTCGGGCACGGTCACGGTCGCCACCTGGTTGATCGGCATCGGTGCGCCATAGGCCTGAACCTGGATCGGATCGAGCAGGTTGGCGGAAGCGCGGCCTGTACGCAGCGAAGCAAGATCGTGCTTGAATGCGCTGATCGCACCGTCCATGCGCCGCTGCAGATCCTTGAAATCGATTCCGGTGCTCATCTCAACCCTCCGCTTCCGGCGTCGCCGGTCGTTCTCTGTGGTGTTCTTCGGCGGATGCCGTCAGGCTTCGCTGACGACTGTGCAACGGCCTTCGCCACGCAGAATGGCGCCGAAACCGCCTTCTTCATGAATCGAATAGACGATTATCGGAATGTTGTTCTCACGTGCAAGTGCAATTGCTGCCGTATCCATGATCGACAGGCCGTTGCGCAAGACTTCCTGATGGGTGATCCGGTCGAAGCGCCTGGCCGCCGGGTCCTTCTTGGGATCAGCCGAATAGACGCCGTCCACCTGCGTGCCCTTGAACAGCGCGTCGGCGCCGATTTCGGCGGCGCGCAGCGCAGCCGCGGAATCAGTCGTGAAAAACGGATTGCCTGTGCCGCCGGCAAAGATCACGACCTTGCCCTGGTTCATGTAGGCGGTGGCCTGGCGCTGCGAGAAGCTTTCGCAGAGTTCGGGCATGGCGATCGCCGAAAGAACCACCGCATCGACGCCGATCTTGACCAGCGAGGTGCGCAGGGCGAGCGAGTTGATGACGGTGGCCAGCATACCCATGTGGTCGCCGGTCACGCGGTCGCCGCCCTTGGAGGCCACGGCGACGCCGCGAAAGATGTTGCCGCCGCCGATCACGACGCCGACCTCGACGCCCATGTCGCGCGCCTGCTTGATGTCGGCCGCGATGCGATCGACGACCGAAACGTCGATGCCGAAACCCTGTTCACCCATGAGCGCCTCGCCGGAGGCTTTGAGAAGGACGCGGCGAAAGGCGGGTTTGGGCGGCATGGGGTCCTCATGGTCGGCTGATGCGAAGCTGCGATACACGAAGGGCGCCGCGATGTCACGCGGCGCCCTTGTTGAGGCAGTAGGGCAATAAGGCAGGAGGTACGCTCCGCTGCCCTACTGCCCTATTCCCTTATTCCCCTAAACCGTCAGCCCTTGGCTGCCGCGGCGACCTCGGCTGCGAAGTCGCTCTCTTCCTTCTCGATGCCCTCGCCGAGCGCGAAACGCACGAAACCGGTGATCTTCGCTTCCGCGCCAATGTCCTTTTCGGCGGCCTTGAGGGCCTGCTCGACCGTCAGGTCGGGGTTCAGCACGAAGGCCTGCTTGAGCAGCACGACTTCCTCGTAGAACTTGCGCATGCGGCCTTCCACCATCTTCTCGATGATGTTTTCCGACTTGCCGGACTCGCGCGCCTGGGCTGCGAAGATGTCCTTCTCGCGGGCCACGGCGGTCGGATCCACCTCATCGGCGGTCAGCGCCAGCGGGTTGGTCGCGGCCACGTGCATGGCTACCTGGCGGCCGAAGGCACGCGCCGCGTCGGCATCGCCGGTGGTCTCGACGGCGACGAGCACGCCCATCTTGCCGAGGTTTTCGACGACGGCGTTGTGCACGTAGGTAGCGACCGCGCCCGTGGAGACCGAGAGCTTGGCGGAGCGGCGCAGGCTCATGTTCTCGCCGATCGTACCGATCGCGTCCTTGATCGTGTCTGCGACCGACTTCTGCGAGCCGGTATAGGTCGCGGCCGCAACGGCATCGACCGAACCGTCGGTTGCAAGCGCAACCTGCGCGACATTGCGGACGATGTCCTGGAACGCATCGTTGCGGGCCACGAAGTCGGTTTCCGAATTGACCTCGACGGCGACCGCCGACGTGCCCTCGGAGGCGACGCCGATCAGGCCCTCTGCGGCCGTGCGGCCGGCCTTCTTGTCGGCCTTGGAGATACCCTTCTTGCGCAGCCAGTCGACGGCGGCTTCGATGTCGCCATTGGTTTCGGCCAGGGCCGCCTTGCAGTCCATCATGCCCGCGCCGGTCATGTCGCGCAGTTGTTTGACCTGTGCAGCAGAAATGCTCATTGTCGCCTCTTCAGTTTCCGTATCGTTCAAAAGGCAAGGCGCACCGTGGGTTCTTCCAGGTGCGCCTGCCGAAAGTTCAGGTTTCAAGACCGCCGAAGCGGTCGGCAGGATCACGCGCCCTTGTTTTCCTCGGCCGGCGTCTCGTCCAGGGTCGGCTCGGTCGGTGCTTCTTCCGAGGCACCGACATCCACGCCCATAGCGCCCTGCTGGCGGGCGATGCCGTCAATGGCGGCCTTGGAAATCAGGTCGCAATAGAGCTGGATCGCGCGGGCGGCGTCGTCGTTGCCCGGGATCGGGTAGTCGACCTTGTCCGGATCGCAGTTGGAATCGATGATCGCCACGACCGGGATACCGAGGCGCTTGGCCT
>JAEWFU010000448.1 GCA_023388675.1 Pseudomonadota bacterium
GCTATGATTTCGGTGATCTTGCACCCGAATCGTCGTCTCCGACCCGTGCATCGGCACCGCTTGCTTCCGGTGCCCGCAACGCTTCGGCGTTTCGCGTGGCGGTGCGCAATCCGCGTTTCGGCGACCGCAAGCCTCATCCATGGGCGGATCGCGCGCCCTGGACCTACGCCGTGCATGGCACGGACGCCTCCAAATATCAGGGCAAGGTCGACTGGAAAGCAGTGCAAGCCGCCGGCATTTCTTTCGCCTTCATCAAGGCGACCGAGGGTGGCGACCGGCTCGACGACTATTTTCACGAGCACTGGCGGGGAACGAAGGCCGCCGGCATTCCCCGCTCCGCCTATCATTTCTATTATTTCTGCCGCCCGGCGCGCGAGCAGGCCGCATGGTTCATCCGCAACGTTCCGCGTGAAGCCGGCACCCTGCCCCATGTGCTCGACATGGAGTGGAACCACCTTTCGCCGACCTGCCGTCTGCGCCCGCCCGCAGCCACCGTGCAGCGCGAGATGCGTGTCTTCCTTGATATGCTGGAACGGCACTACGGCAAGCGGCCGATCATCTACACTTCGATCGATTTCTACCACGACAACAAGCTCGAGGATTTCGGAGGCTACGATTTCTGGCTGCGCTCCGTGTCCGCGCATCCGGACGAGCGCTACAACCGCGAGCGTTTCCTGTTCTGGCAATATACCGGCACCGGCGAAGTTCCGGGCATGACCGGCGACGCCGACATCAACGTCTTCAACGGCAGCGAGGCGCAATGGTATGCCTGGTTGCAGAAAAATGCCCGGTAACGCCGAATTTACGCCCCGATCGGGCGCTTGATGGCTAGTACTCGAAGCCCCTGCCTTCCGGAGATTTATCGATGAAAACGACGCTGGCCGCCCTCACGCTGATGCTCGCGACCGCCGCGCCCGCACTGGCTCAGCAATGCGGCGGCGACTTTTCCGCCTGGCGCGCCGGCGTTGCCCAGGAAGCCCAGGCGGCGGGGGTAGGCCAGCGGGGGCTGGCAGCGCTCGACAATGCGCGGATCGACGAGCGCGTGCTCAGCCGGGACCGGGCACAGGGTGTTTTCACGCAGACATTCACCGAATTCGCCGGCCGCATGATCAACAGCTACCGGCTCGAACAGGGCGCCAGCCTGCTGCGGCGCCACGCCGATCTGTTCGCAAAGGCTGAAGGCGATTACGGCGTGCCGGGGCCGGTCGTAGCCGCCTTCTGGGCGCTCGAGACGGATTTCGGCGCGGTACAGGGCGACTTCAACACGCTGAACGCTCTGGTTACGCTCGCCCACGACTGCCGGCGCCCGGAGCTGTTCCGCCCGCAGCTCGTGCCAATGCTGACGTTGATCGATAATGGCACACTGCCGGCCGACAGCCAGGGCGCCTGGGCCGGCGAGATCGGCCAGACCCAGATGTTGCCGTCCGACATCCTCAAGCTCGGCGTCGACGGTGACGGCGACGGCGTGGTCGACATGCGCAGGAGCGTTCCCGATGTCATCCTGACCACCGCACGCAAGATCCAGTCGCGGGGCTGGCGTGCCGGCGAGCCGTGGATGCAGGAGGTGCAGGTTCCCGACACTTTGCCGTGGGCGGAAACCGGCCGCGTCAATCGCCTGCCCATTTCACAGTGGACGGAATGGGGCGTCACGAAGCGCGACGGCAGCCCGCTCGACGCAGGCGAGCCGGACGCGGGCCTTGCGCTGCCGATGGGCCACAAGGGCCCCGCATTCCTCGCCTATCCGAATTTCGACGTCTATCTCGAGTGGAACCAGTCCTTCACCTACACGCTGACAGCCGCCAATCTGGCGACGCGGCTGGCCGGCGCGCCGCGTTTCGACGCGCGCAGCCCCGAACAGGGCCTCACCGGCGACGCCATGAAACTCCTGCAGCAGAAACTGCTCGACCGCGGCCATGACGTGGGCGGCATCGACGGCATTCTCGGCGCGATGACCCGCGAAGCCGTCCGCGTCGAGCAGCAGCGTATCGGACTGCCGGTCGACGGCTGGCCGACGCCGGCACTGCTGTCGAATTTGTGAGGGCGAAGGGTAGGTGATGAGTAGAAGGGAAAAAGTGCTTCCGAAAACACTCCCCTACTCACCATTCCCTATTCACTACTCACTCTATGATCCCATCGTCTCCAGGCTTGCAAAGCCTTCCGGTGCCGCGCCGGCATCGAACGGCGTCGCGATCTCGACGAATGTGTCGGGATAGAAGCCGTTGAAGCGGGTGCGCAGCGACAGCGAGTAGGCCCCGATATGGCCGATCTCGATCCAGTCGCCGGTGTCGACGGTTTCGGGCAGCCAGAACGGCCGCGAAAGAATGTCTACGGAATCGCAGGTCGCCCCGCAGACCCGGAACGGCACGACCTTTTCCTTGTCGCCGTTGCGATGGCGGATCGCCGGGTCGGGAATGAAGCGCGCCGGCAGCGTGATCTTGCCGGTCCACGAATCCGACAGCGACGCCCAGATGCCGTCGTTGATGTAGAGCCGCCTGCCCTTGCGCAGCAGCACCCGCACGATGAGCGAGAACGCCCGTGCCACGATCACGCGGCCAGGCTCGGCGACCAGCGGCGTCTCGCCGAAACCCCATTCCGCGATGTCGCCGCGCAGCCGCGACATGATCTGGCCCAGCGAGGGCATTTCCGGCTTCTTGCGGTTGGGATCGTGGCCGTATTCGGCCGGGAACCCGCCGCCGACATCCAGCGCCACGATCTCGGCCTCCGCGCGGTTGCGCACCCAGTCGGCGGAAGCGAGCGCGCGTTCGTACGTGTCCGGATCCTCGATCTGGCTGCCGACATGGAAGCAAAGCCCGACCTTGAAGCCGCCGCGCGCCAGCCGGTCGGCGAGCTCGACGGCGGTCGCCGGCCCTGCCCCGAACTTCTTGGAAAGCTCGTAGGCGGCGCTGCCCTTGGTCTGGATACGGACGAAGACGGTGATGCTGGCGGGATCGATGTCGAGTGCCTTGACGACGCGCGTCAGCTTCACGACCTCGTCCTCGTGGTCGATGGCGATCACGCGTATTCCGTATTCCTCCAGCGCAAGCCGGATATGCGACTGCGCCTTGACGGGGTGCATGTAAAGCATCTCGGCCTTCGGGGCGATCGCGCGAACGTCGGCGATCTCCTGCGGCGATGCGA
>JAEWFU010000455.1 GCA_023388675.1 Pseudomonadota bacterium
CGACCGCCGATACGGCCAGGATTGCCGTCGACGATCCGGCCCGCGCCTATGTCTCGCGCGCGGCGCTGAAATTGGTCGCGGGGCTCGACGCGTTCGGCATCGATCCGGCAGGCTTGCATGCGCTCGACATCGGCGCGTCCACGGGCGGTTTCACGCAGGTGCTGCTGGAGCGAGGCGCCGCGCATGTGGTCGCAATAGATGTCGGTCACGGCCAGCTCGACCCGGCGCTGGCGTCCGATCCGCGCGTCACCTCTCTGGAGAGACTGAACGCGCGCGAGCTTGATGCCGACCATCTCGGCGGCATCCGGCCGAGCCTCGTCGTTTCCGATGTCAGTTTCATTTCGCTGAAGCTCGCACTCCCGCCGGCGCTCGATCTCGCCGCGCCCGATGCGCGCTGCGTGCTGCTGGTCAAGCCGCAATTCGAGGCTGGGCGGGAAGCGATCGGCAAGGGCGGCCTGTTGCGCGACCCCGCAACGGGTGAGCAGATTGCGCGCGACCTCGAAGCTTGGCTCGACGCGCTGCCCGGATGGCGGGCGCTGGGCTTCGTGCCGTCACCGATCGAGGGCGGCGACGGCAACCGGGAATTCCTGCTTGCAGGTGTGAAGGACAGATGAGCGGCATTCTTACCATTTTGCGCCTCGGCGCCCAGGGCGACGGCATCGCCGAGACAACGCAGGGGCAGGTCTTCGTGCCGTTCGCGCTGCCCGGCGAGACGGTCAACGCATCGCTGGACGGAAAGAAGGCCGACCTCGTCTCGGTGATCGAGCCGTCGCCGCTGCGTGTCGAGCCGCCATGCCGTCATTTCGGCGATTGCGGCGGCTGCGCGCTCCAGCACCTGGAGGAAACGGCCTACCGCGACTGGAAACGCGAAAAGCTGGTCGATGTGCTGCGGTCGAAAGCGCTGGAGGTGCCCGTCGACGATCTGGTCCCCTGCCAGCCGCACACGCGCCGCCGCGCGGCGTTCACCGCGCGTACGACGGAGAAGGGCGTGTTGCTCGGTTTCAACGCCGCACTCTCGCACCGCATCGTGGATGTCGAGGAATGCCCGATCCTCCTGTCGTCGATCGTCGACAGCCTGCCGATGCTCCGCGATCTGACGGCGTTGATCGCGCACAGCTTCAAGCCCTTGCGGCTCGGCGTCACGCACACCGCCTCGGGCCTCGATGTCGCCGCCGAAGGCAGCGGGCCGCTGGAAGGCAAGGCGCGGCAGGCGGCGGTCGATTTCGTAGTTCGCAATGGTCTGGCCCGTCTGTCCATCGATGGCGAGATCGTCGTCGAGCCTAAAAAGCCGATGGTGATGGCCGGCGACGTCGCGGTGCTGCCGCCGCCCGGCGCCTTTCTGCAGGCGGTCGCCGACGCCGAGGCGACGATGGCCGGACTGGTTGGCGCGCATCTGGCGAAGGCAAAGCGCGTGGCCGACCTTTTCGCCGGCGTCGGCACCTTCGCCCTGCGGCTGGCCCGCAACAGCGAGGTTCATGCAGTGGAGGGCGACGCGGCCGCGCTCGCCAGCCTCGATCGCGCGCACCGTTTTGGCGAGGGCCTCAAGAAGGTGACGGTGGAAAAGCGCGACCTGTTCGTCCGCCCGCTCACCTTCAAGGAACTCGACGCGACCTATGATGGGCTGGTCTTCGATCCGCCGCGCGCCGGCGCGGAAGATCAGGCCAAACAGATAGCCCGCAGCCAGGTTCGCTTCGTCGCCGCCGTTTCGTGCAATCCGGTGACGCTCGCGCGCGACCTGCGCATCCTCGTCGACGGCGGTTATCGCCTCACGCGCGTGGTGCCGGTGGACCAGTTCCTCTGGTCGCCGCATCTGGAAGCGGTGGCGCTGCTGGAGAAGCCGAGGAAGCGGCGGTAGTCAGGCCAGCAGCCGGTCGACGAACGCCGGCACCGTCTCCGTGGCAGCACCGCGAATCGTCTCGTCGAACATTTCTGTGTTTTCGGACTGTTCGAGGTTGAGCTCCACGGTGCGCGCGCCGGCCAGCCTTGCCTCCTCGACAAAGCCTGCGGCGGGGTAGACATGGCCCGAAGTGCCGATGGCGACGAACAGTTCCGCCTGGCCCAGAGCGCGGTAAATTCGGTCCATCTGGTATGGCATCTCGCCGAACCACACCACGTCGGGCCGCAGGCGCCCAGTGGTCCCGCACAGCGCGCATTTCGAGTTCACGGTCATGTCGCCGCGCCAGCGCATGCGCATTCCGCAGGCCTCGCACAGCGCCGAGGCGTGCTCGCCGTGCATGTGGATGAGCTTCCGCGATCCGGCCGATTCGTGCAGGTCGTCGATATTCTGCGTGACCAGCAGGAATTCACCCTTGAACGCACCTTCCAGCCGCGCCAGTGCGTGATGCGCCTCGTTGGGGTAGACGTTGGCAAGGTTCCGTCGGCGCTTGTTGTAGAAATCGAGCACCTTGCCGGGGTTGCGCGCGAACCCTTCCGGCGTCGCGTAATCGCGGTAGTCGATCTTCGACCAGAGGCCGTTCCTGTCACGGAAGCTCGGAATGCCGGACTCTACGGAAATGCCTGCGCCGGTGAGAATGACGATGGAGGAGGGCGGTTTCATGGGCTGCTCGGCTTGAAATGGGCAAACAATGAGCGCATATTGAGCATGTGTATGTAAAATTGTGCAAGGATGTTGTCATGTCTACGATGGCACTGGAAAGCTCCGCACAGAAGTTCGGCGAGGGCGGCACCCCGTTCCTCTCGGCGCGGCGCGTGGCCGACCTGCTCGGCGTGACGATGACCGA
>JAEWFU010000197.1 GCA_023388675.1 Pseudomonadota bacterium
CGCCCAGTGAGCCGGAACACAAGGTCATGCCGCTGGCCGGCGAATCCACCGCATCGAGGATTCGGCGATAGTCGTCAGCCGTCGACATAAAGCGCGGCAGGCCGAGCAGCGGGAACGGCGGATCGTCCGGGTGGCAGCACAGCCGCATGCCCAACCGTTCGGCGACCGGCGCCACTTCTTCGAGGAAGGCGACAAAATGAGCGCGCAGTCGCTCGGCGTCGATGGCGGCATATTCGTCCAGATGGCGCAATACATCCTCGGTCGACATGCTTTCGGCCGAGCCAGGCAGCCCGGCGGTCACGTTGGCGGCGAGCTCGATCTTGCGCGCCTCGCTCATGCCGGCAAAGCGCTCGGCAGCCGCTTCGACGACACCGGCATCGAAGCTTTCCGCCGCGCCGCTGCGCTTCAGGATATGGACGTCGAACGCCGCGAAGTCGACGAGATCGAAGCGCATGCAGGTTCCGCCATGCCCGACACGGAAGGCGAGATCGGTCCGCGTCCAATCCAGTACGGGCATGAAGTTGTAGCAGATGGTTTCAAGGCCCTGCGCGGCGAGGTGTTCGAGGCTCGCCTTGTAATTGGCAACGTGTTCGCGCCACGAGCCTTTCTGCT
Source organism: Pseudomonadota bacterium (assembly GCA_023388675.1). GTDB lineage: Bacteria > Pseudomonadota > Alphaproteobacteria > Rhizobiales > Rhizobiaceae > Aerobium. The sequence continues at coordinate 613 of JAEWFU010000197.1, forward strand.
TCTTGATGTCTTCCGAAACGGGAAGACTTTCGACCACTTCCCAAGCGAGACCGGACGGCGAGCCGTCCTTCATGCGGCCGATCTCGGCCTGCCGCCTGGCGATCTCGTCTTTCGTCCACACCGAGCCGGTCGGAACGTGATGCAAAGCGCTGACAACGCCCTCGACACCCGCCTGCCGCATGTCGTCGACCGAGGTCAGGTCGTGCGGGCCAAACCAACGCCAAGTCTGTCTCATCTGCGCATCTCACTCCCAGCGACGGTCGCTCTGAAAACACCGGCGACGCATGCCTCATGTCCATATCAGGAGCCAATTCATACACAAGTGTTGACTAGTATGGAAGTATGGTGGATAATTTTGACCAAGGGAGGAGCAAGCCGACATGGACACGGCAGTCATTGCGAAAGCCATCGACTCTTCGGCAGCAATCGCGCCGCAGATCTATCGGCTGCTGCGCGATCGCATCGTGCGCACCGAGCTCCTTCCCGGCGAGGTGATTTCGGAAACCGAGATCGCACGCGGCTACGACGTTTCTCGCCAACCTGTGCGCGAGGCCTTCATCAAGCTTGCCGAGGCCGGACTGGTCCAGGTCAGGCCGCAGCGCGGCACCATGATCACCCGCATTTCGACCGAGGCCGTCATGGACGCCCGCTTCGTGCGCGAGGCGATCGAGGCCGATGTGGTCAAGCTGGTCGTCGAGCGCTGCGATGCGGCGATACGGCGCGAGCTTCTCGATCAGATCGACCGGCAGAAGCGCGTCGCGGACGACGATTCCGACGGTTTCGTCAAGCTGGACGAACTCTTCCATCGCACACTCGCCGAGATGGCCGGCAAGTCATACGCCTGGCGCGTTATTGAAGAGGTCAAGGCACAGATGGACCGCGTGCGCTACCTCAGCGTCGAAAAGCTGCATGTTCGGCTGCTGATCAGCCAGCACGAGGAAATCGTCTCCGGCATCGTCGAGCATGACGCCCCCCGCGCGGAAGCCGCGATGCGCGGCCATCTGCGCGAAATCCTGAAATCCCTGCCCGAGGTCGCCAACGCGCGGCCGGACCTCTTCGGCGCAGCGCGATGAAACCGCAACTCCAGAAGATCAATCCACAGGGAGGATATCTCATGACGTCTCGTTCCATCATCAAGTCGTTCGCCGCGGGCCTGGCGCTCGCCGCTCTGACCGCTACCGGCGCCCTCGCCCAGGAGCTTACGCTCAAGCTCGGCCACCTCGCCAACGAGCAGAACTCCTGGCACAAGGCATCGCTGAAGTTCGGCGAGGAGCTTTCGGCCCGCACCGACGGCCGGATCGTGGTGGAAGTGTTTCCCAACGACTCGCTCGGCCGCGAAATGGACCTCATCAACGGCATGCAGCTCGGCACCGTCGAAATGACGATCACCGGCGAAAGCCTGCAGAACTGGGCTCCGAAGGCCGCGCTGCTGGCGATTCCCTACGGCTACGCCTCTCTCGAGCACATGGACGAGGTCGCCAGCGGCGAGATCGGCGATCAGATCGAGGCGGAGATCATCGAGCGTGCGCAGGTTCGCCCGCTTGCCTATTTCGCACGCGGCCCGCGTAACCTGACCTCCAATCGCGAGATCACATCGCCGGCCGAGCTGAACGGCTTCCGTATGCGCGTTCCGAACGTGCCGCTCTTCGACGACACCTGGTCGGCGCTTGGCGCCTCGCCGACCCCGATGGCCTTCTCGGAAGTGTTCACCTCGCTGCAGAATGGAACGCTCGAAGGGCAGGAAAACCCCCTGGCACTGATCCAGTCGGCATCCTTCAACGAGGTTCAGAGCCACGTGAACCTCACCGAGCACGTGCGCTCCTGGATCTACCTCACCATCGCGGAACAGGTCTGGAGCAAGCTTTCGGAAGAAGACCAGGGGCATGTGCTGGAAGCAGCTCGGATCGCGCAGGAGTTCGAGCGCGAGCAGTTCCTGGCCGACGAGGACGCCATTCGCGCCGACCTGGAAGAGAAGGGCATGACCTTCGTCGAGGTTGACCAGGCAGCGTTCGCCGAACAGGCGCGTCAGCCGGTGATCGACAGCGTCAGCGAGGATATCCGTCCGATCGTCGAGGAACTGTTCAGCCAGCAGTAATCGTTGAAACGAGGGCGCGGCCGCCAACGGCCGCGCTCCATCTGCAAATGAGGTGAGCGCATCATGACGGCCGTCACACGTATAGCCGATGCTCTGGACATGCTCTGCCGCATCGCGATTGGCGGCGTCTTCGCCGTGCTGATCGCGGCGGTCGCCATCCAGGTCTATGCCCGAACCTTCACGGCCAGTTCGCCGATCTGGACCGAGGAACTGGCGCGCTTCATGTTGCTGTATATGGCGGGTATTGGAGCAGGCCTGTCGCTGCGCAGCGGCGATCTCGTTAATGTCGATATTATCCAGGATGCGATGTCCGAACGCCTCGCATGGTGGATGCGGCTTGCGTCGACCGTCCTTACCGCCGGGCTCGCGGCTCTGATGATTGCGCCGGCGTGGCGCTTTACAAGCATCGGCGCCATGCAGACCTCGCCCAGCCTGCGCTGGTCGATGGACATGATCCACGCCAGCGTTCTGGTTCTCGCGATCAGCCTGCTGGTGTTTTCGCTTCTCCGCGCCATCGGAATGCTTACGGGCACTGACGATGGCCGCGCACAATTTGCCGAGGAGGAATAGGTGGAACTTTTCTGGCTCTTCGGCACCTTTCTCATCACGCTGGCGCTCGGCGTCCCGGTGGCGATCTGTCTCGGGCTGGCGTCACTCGCCTATATCGTCGCCTCCGGCATGCCGCTGGTGATCATCCCGCAACGCATGTTTGCGGGTATCGATGTCTTCGTGTTGCTGTGCATCCCCGGCTTTATCCTTGCCGGCAACCTGATGAACGGCGGTGGCATCACCGAGCGCATCATCCGTTTCGCCAATGCGCTTGTCGGCTGGATGCGCGGCGGGCTCGGAATGACAAATGTCGCCGGCTCGATGCTCTTCGGCGGCATCTCGGGCACGGCCGTCGCCGACGCAGCCTCGCTCGGCAGCGTGCTGATACCGGGCATGAAGAAGTCCGGCTATCCGGCCGACTTCTCAGCGGCAATCACGGCGGCTTCGTCTACGGTCGGGCCGATGATTCCGCCCAGCGTGCCGATGATCATCGTCGGCGCGCTGTCGGGAATCTCGGTCGGCCAGATGTTTCTCGCCGGTGCCGTACCGGGCATCCTCATGGGCATCGGCATGATGGTCGCGTGCTACATCATCTCCGTGCGGCGCAATTTTCCGCGCCAGGAATGGAAGGGCGTGCGCGAGCTCGTCGCCTCGTTCTTCAGCGCATTCTGGGCGATCGCCATGACGGCGCTCATCGTCGGGGGGCTGATGTCAGGCGTCGCCACGCCGACCGAAACCGCCATCGTCGCGGCCATCTACGCCTTCGTCGTCGGAGCCTTCATCTATCGCGAACTGCCGATCGCCAAAGTGCCGAAGATCGTCATCGACAGCGCCGTATCGTCGGCCGGCATTCTGGCGCTGGTCGGCTTCGCCAACGTCTTCGGATCGATCCTTTCGGCCGAACGCATCCCGCAGATGATCGTCAGCGCGGTTCTCTCCATCACCGACAACAAGTTCCTGGTGATCCTGCTGATCAACCTGCTGCTTCTGTTCGTCGGCATGTTCATGGAGACGATCGCCGCGCTCATCATCCTCTTCGTGCCGCTGCTTACGCTGGCACAGGCCGTGGGTATCGATCCGCTGCATTTCGCGACCTTCGCCGTGCTCAACCTGATGCTGGGGCTGACCACGCCGCCGGTGGGCGTCTGCCTGTTCGTCTGCGCCAACATCGCCCGGCTGCCGCTGCTGCCGGTGGTGAAGGCGATCATGCCTTTCCTGCTTTCAAACATCATCGTGCTGCTGCTTGTGTCCTACATTCCCGCGCTTGCGACCTGGCTGCCGACCACGCTGATGGCCAGGTAGTTGGTACGGAGCCGCGTGATGAAAACCCGCATCTGCCGCCTGCATGGCAAAGGCGATATCAGGATCGAGGAGATCGACGTCGCAGAGCCGGCAGCCGGCGAGGTGCTGGTGGCGATAGGCGCTGGCGGCATCTGCGGGTCCGACCTTCACTACTATCAGGATGGCGGTTTCGGCCCCATCCGTGTTCGCGAGCCGATCATCCTCGGCCACGAGGTTGCAGGCACCGTTCGCGCGGTCGGTCCACAGGTGGAGGGGCTTGCCCCGGGCGACCGGGTTGCGGTCAACCCCAGCCGCCCGTGCAACCAGTGCCGCTACTGTCTCGCGGGTCTCCAGCAGCATTGCATGACGATGCGTTTCTTCGGCTCGGCGTTGCGGTTTCCGCACGAGCAGGGCGGCTTTCGCGACCTCATGGTCGTCGACGCCTATCAGTGCGTGAAGCTCGAAAACGACGAGGTTTCGCTTGCCGAGGCCGCCTGCGCGGAGCCGCTGGCGGTCTGCCTGCATGCGCTCAACCGGGCCGGCGCATCGGCCGGCAATCTCGCCGGCAAGACGGCGCTGGTCAGCGGTGCGGGTCCGATCGGCGCGCTGGTGATCGCGGCCCTGCGCCATGCCGGTGCGGCTCGCATCGTCGCGACCGATCTTCAGGACGCCACACTCGCGGTGGCGCAGCGCATGGGCGCCGACGAGATCATCAATGTCGGCTCGAATCCGGAACGGCTCGATCCCTACACCGAGGGCAAGGGCACATTTGATCTGGCGTTCGAATGCTCGGCGGCAGCACCTGCCATACGAACCGCGATCGCGGCTATCCGGCCGCAGGGAACGCTCGTCGAGGTGGGCGTATCGGGAGATGTCGCGGTACCGCTGAACCTGATCGTCGGCAAGGAGATCTCATTCGTCGGCACGCACCGCTTCGTCGGCGAATACGCCCAGGCGGTGAAGCTGATCGACCAGAGGCGGATCGACGTCAGGCCGATCATAACCGGCGCAGTCGATCTAGCGGAAGCACCGGCCGCCTTCGAGATGGCCGGCGACCGCAGCCGCGCCATAAAAATGCAGCTCACTTTCGCCAGCTAGCCGATCATGAAGCGCAGACGGACGACGGGCTTGCCCGCCGCCGTCTGCGCCGCAAAGGTCAAGCGACCTCGCGCTTCTCGTTGAAGGCGATGTCACCCACGACACGCACCCGCACGCGGCGCGCATCGCCGGGCAGATAGGCGATCGGAATATCCTCCGTATCGAGCAAGGAGATCGTGCCCGGCTGTGCTCCGGCCTCGATCGCGCGCTGCCTGGCAAACTTCTCGGCTTCCGCGATGGCCGCGTCACGGCTCATCTCGGAGAATACCTGGTCGACCTCGCCTGACACCTGCGCCATTGCAGCACCGAGGGCATTGGCGACACCGGCGTGCTCGACACGCAGCACCTCGCTGACGCCCGCAAGCTTCTCGGGGATCAGGAAGGAACCGCCGCCCACAGCGATGAGCTCAACGCCCTCCGCAGAGGTCTTCATCCGGTCGACGCTATCCTCGACCATCTGCTCGATACGCTTCAGCAAGGTCGAGACGAGGGTCTGGTCCAGATGGCTGACCCTGTCGCGGTCGCCGATCTCGACAAGCCCCGCCGCGACGGCGATGTCGGTGGTGGTCAGCGTCGAACCGCCGAAGACGAGCGCCTCGCTGGTAATGCGATAACCGACGCTGCGCGGACCGATCGTGCCCCTCTCGGGATCGATGATCGTGCCGCCGCCAAGCGCCATCGGCAACAGGTCGGGCATGCGGAACAGCGTGCGCACGCCGCCGACCTCGACAACGTTATTCGCCTCGCGCGGGAAGCCGCCGACGAGGCAACCGATGTCGCTGGTCGTGCCGCCGACATCGATGACCATGGCTTCCTTGAGACCGGTCAGGAATGCAGCGCCGCGCATCGAATTAGTCGGGCCGGACGCGAAACTGTAGACCGGGTTGGCAGCCGCCACTTCGGCGAGCACCACCGTGCCGTCGTTCTGCGTCAGATAGAACGGCGCGTGGATGCCCGATTCCTTGAGCGCCTTGGCGAAGGCATCGACCGTACGCTGCCCCAGCCCCTGCAGGGCCGCATTGA
>JAEWFU010000217.1 GCA_023388675.1 Pseudomonadota bacterium
TCGTCGGCGGGCTTCGCCTTGAGCGCGGTCATGGCGCGGTCTCCATGAAGACGACGCCCGCCTTCTGCTCGTCGTCGATGACGGTGCCGACGAGGTCGCGCACGGAGACGATGTTTTCGCGCTCCAGATAGTTTTCGAGGTCGGCGATGATGGCCGGCATGATGGTGGGGTTGATGAAGGTCGCTGTGCCGACCTGCACGGCGCTGGCGCCGGCGATCAGGAATTCCAGCACGTCCTCGGCCGTCGAGATGCCGCCGCAGCCGATGACGGGGACCTTCGCGGCCCTGGCGCACTGATAGGCCATGCGCAGCGCGATCGGCTTCAGCGAGGGGCCGGAGAGCCCGCCCATCAGGTTGCCGAGTTTGGGCTTGCGGGTGCGGACGTCGATGGCCATCGCCAGCAGCGTGTTGGCGACGACGAGCGCGTCGGCGCCGCCTTCTTCCGCGGCGCGCGCCACTTCCGGCGTCTCGCCGGTGTTGGGCGTCAGCTTGGCCCACAGCGGAAGGCTGGTCGCCTTGCGCAGTTTGCACATCACGTCATAGGTCGAGGAGGCGCGGATGGCGAAGGCCTTGCCGTCTTCCTCGATGTTCGGGCAGGAGATGTTGACCTCGATGGCGTCGACGCCGTCGACGCTGACCTCGGAGCAGAGGGTAGCGAACTCGTCCGCCGTGTTGCCCGAGATGCTGACCACCAGCGGCGTGCGATAGCGCCGGTAGAAGGGAATCGTCTTCTCGATGAAATAGCCGATGCCCTTGCTCGGGATGCCGATGGAGTTGAGCATCGAGCCCGAAACCTCGCAGACGCGCGGCGTCGGGTTGCCGTCGCGCCAGCCGCGCGTGATCGTCTTGGTGACGTGCGCGCCGAGGCATTCGAGATCGAAGACGTCGGCGAGGTCCTCGGAGAAGGTGCCCGAGGCGGGCATGATCGGGTTCTTGAGGCGCAATGTCCCGATGTCGACGGCAAGATCTACCATGGCATCGCCTCCTGCATGTCGAAGACCGGGCCTTCGCGGCAGACGCGCAGGTTGACGAGGCGTTCGCCTTTGCGGAACGGACGCACGCAGCAGTGGCACATGCCGAGGCCGCAGGCCATCTGCTGCTCCAACGCGATCTCGCCGGGAATGCCGTGGCGTTCGCCGAGCGCCTGGAGCAACCGCAGCAGGCGGTTGGAGCCGCAGGTGTAGAACGCGTCGACGCCCCGGTCTGCAATCAGCCCTTCGATGATGCGCTCGATGTTGTCGACGCCGGCGGTGCCCTCGGAATCCGTAACGGTGATGACGTTGGCACCGAGATCGCGGAAATAGTCCGTCGACATCAGCACGTCGGGATTGCGCGCGCTGCAGATGGCTGTGAGGCTGCGCCCGAGACGCTGTGCTTCCAGCGCAAGTGGGGCAAGCGTCGCAAGGCCGACGCCGCGCGCCACGAGCACGAGATGCTGCCAGTCGGCCTCGATGCGGAATCCCTGACCGAGCGGCCCGAGCACGTTGAGGCTGTCGCCCGGCCCGAGATGGAAGAGCGCACGCGTGCCTTCGCCCGTCACCTTGTAGAGGAAGTGCAGTTCCTCGCGTTCGGGATAGAAGCCGTAGATGCTCATGGGACGGCGCAGATAGGGCGTCTCACCGCCAATCGCGGGGCAGAGCAGATGGAAGAACTGACCGGCCCGGCATTGCTCGAGAAGGTCGGCCGGGGCGCGGAGCACGAGGCGCATATATTCGCCGTTGACCGGGTCGTTGGAGACCACGGGCAGGTCGCGCTCGAAAACAGTTGGAATCTGCGGAATCGTTCTTTCGGCATGCAGCATCGTCATCTCCCCGTCAGCCGACCAGCAGGTTGGGCAGGAAGGTGGAGACCGGCGGCACATAGGTGATGACCAGCAGCGTGGCGAGATTGGCCACGATGAAGGGGCCGATGCCCGAAATGATGACCATGACCGGCTTCGACAGTGTCGAGGCGGCAACGAACAGGTCGAGGCCGAATGGCGGCGTTATCATGCCGATCGTGATGTTGAGCGTGACGATGACGCCGAAGTGGACGGGATCGATGCCGAGCGCCATGGCGACCGGATAGAGCGGCGGCACGAGGATCAGCAGCGCCGAGTTGGGATCGACGAACATGCCGACGACCAGGAACACAACGTTGATGATGATGAGGAAGACGATCGGACCGGCGTTGACGGTTTCGATGAAGGTGAGGATGTGGCTCGGCACCTGAGCGAGCGTGACGAAGTATGAAAGCAGGCCGCCCAGCGCCAGCAGGATGAAGATGATGGCCGTGGACAGGGCCGCGCGCTCGGTGATGTCGATGAGCTTGCGCAGGTTGAGGCTGCGGAAGATGACGGTCTCGACGAAAATCGCGTAGACGACGCTGACGGCGGCGGCCTCTGTGGGCGTGAAATAGCCGGTATAAATGCCGCCGAGGATGATGAGCGGCATCCCCAGCGCCCATGTGGCGCGCGATACCGCCCTCAGTCTCTCGCGCCAGCTCGTGCGCTCTCCGCCTTCGATGCCGTTCCTGCGCGCCTCGATGGCAACGAGGATCGCGAAGGACAGCGCAAGGACGAGGCCGGGGACGATGCCGGCGATGAATAGCTTGGCTACCGACGTACCCGTCATCCAGCCATAGATGATGAGGGTGATGGAAGGCGGCAGCAGCAGCGACGTCTCGGCGGCTGAGGCGATGAGCCCGAGGCTGAACTTGTCGCTGAACCCCTTGGCGCGCAGGTCGGGATAGACCATGCGACCCATGGCGGCGACCGTTGCGGGAGCGGAACCCGACACCGAACCGAAGGCGAGCGAGCCGCCGATGGTGGTGTAGCCGGGGCCGCCCCGGAAATGACCGAGGAACGCGCTCGCCATGCCCGTGAGGCGGGCGGAAATCTGGCCTCCGCCCATCAGCTCGGCGGCGAGGATGAAGAAGGGGATCGCAAGCAGGGTGGAGTGGTTGATGCCGCCCACGATCTTCTGCACCGCGACTGGGTCGGGCAGGGTGCCGTAGAAGAACTCCTTGACCATCAGGGCCGGCACGCCAAGCACCAGCAGCATCTCGAAACCGAGGACGAGAAGGATTACGGCAGTGGCTACGACGACAGCGAGCAACATCCGTCTACTCCTTGTCCTGCGCTGAATAGCGGTCGATCAGTCCAAAGAAGCTGAGCCCGTAGCGGAACGCCAGCAGGATGAAGCCGGCGGTCGGCGCAAGGTACATCCAGAAGATCGGCATGTTCAGCGTCGGGCTGATCTGGCCCATGGAGTGGACGAAGATGGTCATCTGATAGCCGAGCCAGGCGAGGTAGAGGCTGAAGATCACGCCGACCGCGTCGATGATGCGGCGCACGGGCAGGCGGGTCGTCGCGGCAATGCGGTCGCGCCAGGTGTGGACGCCGACGTGACGGCCCTTTTCCAGCGCCAATCCGATGGCGAGGAAGACCAGGAACAGGCTCATCAGGCGCACGGCCTCCTCGATCCAGGCGAGGTTGGAGGCCATCGTGCCGCCGAACTGGCGTCCCACGACATTGAGGAAATACAGCGCGACCATGATGAGGAAGATTGCGACGATGGCAATCCGCTCGGCGGTCCGCAAAATGGAAAGCGCCTTCATGGCCGGTTCCTCGGAGCTGTGAGCGCGGCGCCGCTACAGGAGCGGGCGCCGCGCGTCGCTTCTTACTGGGTTGCGGCTTCGTATTCGCGCTCGTAGACTTCGATCAGCGCCTTGCCCTCGTCGCCGGTGCGGCTGAGGAAGGCTTCGCGCGTGGCCGGGTACATCTTCTCGCGGAACGCCTGCTTTTCCTCTGCGGTCATCTCGCGGATATCGATGCCCGACGCCTCGATCTCGGCCAGCGCGGCCTTCACGGACTCCGCCTTGTGGGCGATGAGCTCGGGAATGACTTCCTGGAACGCTTCGGTGATCACGGTGCGGTGTTCTTCAGGAAGGCCGTTCCAGAACGCCGGATTGAACAGCACGACATCTTCCATCGCGCCGTGGTCGGAGACGACGAGGTGCTTCTGGACCTCGTAGTACTTCATGCGCTGGATGGTATCGAGTGGGTTTTCCTGCGCATCGACCACGCCGGTCTGCAGCGCGGTGTAGAGCTCGCCGAACGGCAGCGCGATTGCCGAGGCGCCAAGCGCGTTGAACTGCTCGATGAGGATGTTTGAATCCATCACGCGGAACTTCTGGCCGGCGAAATCGTCGATCGCGGCCAGCGGCTTGCTGGAGGTGAAGTGCTTCTTGCCGTTCGGCCACAAGGTCAGGCAGACGACGCCGCGGGTGGAGAAGGAATCGCACAATGCCTTGCCGAAGGCACCGCCGCGGACCTTCTGTGCGGCTTCGGCATCGTCCGGCAGAAGGAAGGGGATGTCGAGGATCGACACCAGCGGGTTGAAGCCGCCGAGGAATGCGGCCGGTGCGACGGTCGCCTCAAGCGTGCCGAGCTGGACGCCTTCGGTCATCTCGCGCTGCTGGCCGAGCTGTCCCTGCGGGAAAATCTGGAACTCGACGGCGCCGTCGGTGCGCTCAGCCACGAGGGCCGCGACCTTCTCAAGCAGCACGTGACGCGACTGCTGCGCGGATTCCAGATGGCCGATCTTGGCGACGAAGTCCGCCGACCATGCCGCCGATGCGGCCGAAAGACCGATGACGGTCGACAATGCGATTGCCTTGAGCCTGCTGACTACCCTGTTCACTGTTCCACCTCTTATCGTTGGGGCCAAGAAAGGATGGACGGTAAGGGAGGGGCGGATTGGCTGTCAATCGCAATTCTCAAAAATGAGACGAATTTAAGGTGCGTCCAATAATTGATCCAAAGTAGCGGATATGAGAGGTTTCATTGACAATCATATGTCGGTCGCCGGATAACGGGACCGCCTCTGGAGCCCGCGCGGGAGAGAATGTGAGCAGTTCGGACCAAGACGCAATCAGCTTCAGCGACATCGGCGCGCGCCTGCGTGCCCACCGCATGGGCAAGGGGCTGACGCCCGATGCCCTGGCCGAAAAGCTCCACATGTCGCGCGCGGCGCTCTACCGCGCTGAAAAGGGCGAAATCCGCAAGATCGATACGCTGACCAACATCGCCGGCGAGCTCGGCGTTTCGCTGCCGAGCCTGATGGGCGTCGGCGTGGAATATGTCAGCACATCGACGACGTTCTTCGAGCGCATGCGGCAACTCGAGGAGGAATGCCAGCAGATCATCGGGCTGTTCAGCCCGGTGTCCTACCTGCTGACTTCAGACGCCTATGACGCGGTGCTGAAGACGGTTCTCAAGGAGTCTATCCCCGAAGGCGTGGATCCTGACGGGGCGTCCGCGCGGGCGGTGGACGCGCTCGTCGAAATCCTGCGCGAACGCAAGGCCGCCTTCCGGCTGCGGCGACCGCTGATCGTCAGCCTGATCTCCTCGGCCGATCTCGAACGTTTCCTCATGCACGGCATGGTGGGACGGCACGACCTGCCGGCAGCGACCGTCGACGAGCGCAGGCGCGCCGCGCGCAACGAGGCCGAATACATCCTATCCATGCTCAACGACCAGCCGATCGGCATCCAGATCGGCATCGTGCGCGAGCAGGTGCCGGCGACCAGTTTCCAGATATTCCGCCAGGCGGACCGCTCGGTGCTGGCGATCAGCCCGTTCCGGCTAGGCGAACAGCCAAATGTAAGGCTGGGGGTTGCGCTGATCACCTCCGCGCCGGAGGCCATGTCGCTGCACGAGGAGATCGCGGCGCGGCTGTGGGGCGATTCGCTGAAGGGGGCGGAAGCCGCCGCCTACCTGCAGACGGTTATCGACAAATACGCGATCCGGTAGCGCCTCGCGGGGTATGGACGCGAGCGCATGAGCCGTGGTCTGTTACCGCCTTCATATCCGACAAGAAGGCATGGCCGTGAACGCATCTCCCTTCGATCTTTCAGGCAAGACGGCGCTGGTGACCGGCGCGAACACCGGTATCGGCCAGGCGATCGCTATCGCGCTGGCGAACGCAGGTGCGGCGGTTGTCGGGGTGGGACGTTCAGCCATGGACGACACGGCAGCGCTGATTGAGGGGCAGGGCGGGCGTTTTGCGGCGGTTAGCGCAGACCTTGCCGACATGGAGGCGGTGCGCGGGCTGATGCCGCGCGTTACCGAGGAATGCGGGCGACCCGACATACTGGTCAACAATGCCGGCATCATCCGCCGCGCAGACGCGGTGGACTTCACCGAAGAAGACTGGGATGCCGTCATGGACGTCAACCTCAAGTCTGTGTTTTTCCTTTGCCAGGCCTTTGCGGCGGGCGCGCTTGCGGAGAACGCGCCGGCGAAGATCATCAACATCGCGTCGCTCCTGTCTTTCCAGGGCGGCATCCGAATCGCCTCCTACACCGCCGCCAAGAGCGGCCTCGCGGGGCTGACGCGGCTGCTTGCGAATGAGTGGGCGGCGCGCGGCATCAACGTGAACGCCATTGCACCCGGCTATATCGAGACCAACAATACACGGGCGCTGCGCGAGGATTCGGATCGAAACACCGAAATTCTCAAGCGAATTCCGGCCGGGCGGTGGGGCAGGGGCGAGGATCTCGGCGGGGCGGCGGTGTTCCTCGCCTCGAATGCTTCCGATTATATCCACGGCGCGGTACTGCCGGTCGATGGCGGCTGGCTGGCGCGTTAGGCAGGTTCAGGTTTCATAAAAAGAACCCCCTCCACCACTTCGTGGTCCCCCTCCCCCGCTTCGCAGGGGAGGAACCGCGTTGCGGCCGTCCGCGACCTGGATCCTCCTCCGTTTACGGGGGAGGGGGACCATGCGAAGCATGGTGGAGGGGGTGTTTCTTTGTCCACGCAATTCCGGTGAACTCTGAAATGCCAGAGGTCTTTCAAGGTTTGGCAGTTCGGAGCAATCTCAACTCTCACGGGAAGCCTGGCTGCGGATGCGGGCGCGCTCCAGCATGTAGCGCTCGGCATCCTCCATGTGCTCGCGCATCAGCGAGCGCGCGCCGTCGGCGTCGCCGGCCTTGAGCAGGCGGATCGTGCGTACCTGATAGTTGAGCGCCGTTTCGCGGAGCTGCGGGTTCGGCTCGGCATAGATCGCGCGGCATTCGGTCAAGTCGCGCAGCAGCGTCTGCAGGAACACGCAGACGAAGCCGAGCAACTGGTTTTCGGCGAGGCTGGCGAGCACGGAATGGAAGTCGAGCTCGGCGATCCGCTGGCGGAATTCCTCCTCGGCCGTCTTTGGCTCGTTCTCGTATAGCCTGATCGTTGCCTGGAGGGCGGCGATGCCCTGCTCGTCGAGCCTGCCGGCGAGGCTGGCGGCCAGCTCCGGTTCCAGCAGCTTGCGCAGCGCGTAGATGTCGGCGATGCCCGGCTGGTTGAAGAGGAAGAGGTTGCTGAGCAGGTCCATCGCCTGCTCGCCCGAAAGGGCGGTGACGAAGGCGCCGCCGCCGGGGCCGGTGCGCGTCTTGATGAGGCCCTGGGTTTCCAGCGCTTTCATCGCCTCGCGGACGGTGCCCTTGGAGGCCTTCATCTCCTCCTCGGCCAGCCATTCCTGCGGGATGCGGTCGCCGGGGGAAAGGCCGCGCAGGGAGATCAGGTCGCGGATGCGCGCCGCGATCATGTCCGAGCGCTTGCGCCGTTTCGGCGGCGTCACCACCAGCGGCGTGTTTCCCGAGATCATCCCTTGTCGCCCATCAGTCTGCCCGCTCCTCTCCTGTCAGGAGCGGCGGGTGG
>JAEWFU010000233.1 GCA_023388675.1 Pseudomonadota bacterium
CCCATCTTGCGGAAGGAGACGAGATAGGGATGCAGCTGCGCCGCGGCCATTCCCGTTTCCTGCGCGAGATCGCGCAGTTTCAGCGGCCCACGGGCGCGCGCGAGGGCATTGAGCACCACACCGCCCGTGTCGATCGACTGGACGCCCCGCGAGCCGTTCTTCTTTTCCGTCGAAGCCATCGCCCTCTCGTTCCGTTTGGATGGAGGTAAACCAGAAGATCGGGAATCACAACGACACCGGGGCAAGCGTTCCCGATGCCGCTAGCGATAGTCGCGCTCGGCGAAGGGTACGCGGGTCACCGCCTCGCGCAGCATCGCGAGCAGGCTCGCCTCAGCGCGGTTGAAGCGTGTGCCGGGGTTGGTGACGACATGAATGTCGATCGCCGGCGGCTCCTCGTAAGGCGGCAGACGCCACAACAGGCCGGCTTCCACGTCGCGATTTGCGACATGGACCGGCAGCGGCCCGATACCGAGACCGGCCAGTATCATGCGGCGCACTTCTTCCAGACTAGACGAAACACCGACGACGCGATCCTCGAGTTGCGCCTGGGCGCGCAGCAACGCGACCGGCCTGAGAGCGTCCGTCAGCCGGTCGGTCTTGAACGAGACGGAGGTTTCGCCACGCAGGTCGGGCAGAGAAAGGTTCTTTCTGCCGAAGAGACGATGGTCCGGCCCGCAATAGAACCCGAAATACTCCCTGAACAACCGGAGATAGTCGAGATAAGGCTGCTTTTCGTGGACGAGCCCGATGCCGAGCGTCGCCTGTCTCTGCCGCACTGCCTGGATCACATCCTGGCTGGTCATCACGTCGATCGACAAAGTTGCAAGTTGATGGCGCTGGTGAAACTGCGACAACACCTCGTCCAGAACCGGAGAAATGACGTGACTGGCGAGAGCGAGCGTCACGTGACCGGAAACCTCCTCGTCCATGTCCCTTATCAGCGTGCCGAGGCGCGAGATGCTGCCGAATATCTCGATGGCTTCCTCGTAGAGGAGGCGGCCTGCGGGCGTCACCTCGAACTGGCAATGCCCGCGCACGATGAGGCGCTTCGCCAGATGCCCCTCGAGCCGCCGGAGTGCGTTGGACACGCTCGGCTGTTTCAGCCGCAAGGCGTTTGCCGCAGCCGTGATCCCACCCTGTTCGACGATCACCAGGAAAGTTCGGATCAGGTTCCAGTCGAGATTCCAGACCATCCTGCCCGATGGCGACGGTGGCGTGGCGAGGGGATTTTTCATGACGGAGAGGCCTCTGACATTCTTTCAAGCTATATCGAGCATTGTCATTATGTATTTTGAGAATGTCCCCGCCAAGTGCCAAACTGCTCCGCGACCGCTTGAACAAGGCCATGGGAACGGCCGGCAAGACACGGATGGGAGTCAATGGCAGACAGGGCAGGGGCGCTGCGTCCTTGGATATTGCTATCGCCGGCGCTGGGAGCGATCGCGTTCCTGCTGATCGTGCCGGTCTGCTTTGTCGTCGTGTATTCGTTCTGGCTGCGCTCTGCGACGGGCTCGGAGATACCCGGCTTCCACTTCGACAACTGGCAGGAAGTGCTGAGCGATCCGTTCTATCGGGACATTCTCCTGTCAACCCTGCGCATTGCGGCGATCACGACCGTTCTGTGCGCGGTGCTGGGCTATGTGCCGGCGTATTTCCTCGCCAACTCGAAGTCGCGCTACAAGACGCTTCTCCTGCTGCTGCTCATCCTGCCGTTCTGGATCAGCTACATCATCCGCACAATGTCATGGATCAACATTCTGGGCGTCAGCGGCGCGCTCAACCAGGTGATGCTGTCGCTCGGCATCATCTCCGAGCCGGTGCAGATGCTCTACAATGAGGGCACCGTGATCCTCGGGCTGGTGCACTTCCTGCTGCCCTTCATGGTGCTCAATGTCTATGTGAGCCTCGACGGGATCGACCAGAACCTGGCGGATGCGTCGCGGTCGCTCGGGGCGAGCGGCCTCCAGACGTTCCGCGAGGTCACGCTGCCGCTGTCGCTGCCGGGGCTGGCCGCTGGCGGGCTGCTTTGCTTCGTGCTCGCCGCAGGCACCTACATCACGCCGCTGGTGCTTGGCGGGCCGCGCGATGCCATGTTCGCCAATCTGGTCTTCGAGGCGATCATCACCCAGCTCAACTGGCCGCTGGGCTCCGCTCTGTCGATCGTCCTGCTCGTCGTGCTCGGCTCGATCGTGGTCGTCTACAACCGACTGGTCGGCATCGGCCAGATCGCAAAGTCGTTCGGGTGACGCGATGAACGGCTGGTTCTTCATTCGGCTCTACACCGTCGCCGTCTATCTGTTCATGTTCCTGCCGGTCGGCGTGGTCGTGTTGCTTTCCTTCAATGCGAGCCAGTTCGGTTCGTTTCCGATGGAGGGACTCAGCGTCCAGTGGTTCGTGCGGCTGTGGGAGAACGAGGCGATCGTGCGTGCCTTCCGCATCTCACTGCTGCTGGGTGCGCTCACGGCCGCCATCTCGACCGTTCTCGGCGTGCTCGCGGCACTTGCGCTGGTGCGTTATCGCTTTCGCGGCAAGAACGCGATCACGACGCTGCTGATCGCGCCGATCCTCATACCCGAGGTGGTCCTCGCGGTCGCGCTGCTGCTGTTCCTGCGCTGGCTCAGCCTGCCGCGCAGCTTCGCACTGCTTCTGCTCGGACATGTCATCTTCACGCTTCCCTTCGTGCTGCTCGTCGTCCAGGCGCGGCTGGTGGCGATCAAACGCGAGTATGAAGAAGCCGCGCTCAGCCTCGGCGCCGGGCCGATCCAGACCTTCTTCGCGATCACGCTGCCGCTGCTGATGCCCGCCGTGTTCGCCGGCATGATCTTCGCTTTCACCATGTCATTCGACGACATCACCGGCACGATGTTCTGGAAGCCGGGCGGCGTGGAGACCGTGCCGACGCAGATCTTCGCGATGCTGCGCAACTCGATCTCGCCCGAAATCAACGCCCTCGGCACGGTGATGATCGTCATGACGGTCGCAGTGCCGGTGCTCGGCATGGCGATCGCACGCTGGATGTCGGCGAAACGAGGATAACCGGAGCATCACGGCCTGCGGCTCGAAGACAAAAGGCAGGCCCGAATATCAATGGGAGCACATCGATGGACAACACCAGACGCTACGAAAAACTGCTGGACCGTTTTCGCAACGGCGATGTCAGCCGCCGCAACTTCCTCGGCCTGGTCGGTGCTTCGGCCGCCGCCTACGGGGTCATGGGCAGCCCGTTCACGAAATTCGCGCGTGCGGCCAATCCGGACCAGGTTCGTTTCGACGGCTGGGGCGGCATCGTCTCGGAAGCCTTCCGCAAGCACGCCTTCGATCCCTACACGGAAAAGACCGGCATCAAGGTGGTCGACGGAACCTTCGGCGGGGCCGACGAGTATCTGGCGCGCGTGCGGGCAAGCGCCGACGGCGAATTCAACCTCGCGCACCTCTCCGGCGTGTTTGACTATGCGCGCTATAACTCGCTCGGCCTGACCTCCGAGATCAACGAGGACAACATCCCGAACCTTGCGAACGTCATCCCGGCGCTGCAGCAGGTGTTCCGCGACATAACCGACGGGAAGCTGTCGGCTGTGCCGTATAATTACGGCACCACCAGCATCGCCTACAATCGCAAGTTCATCTCCGACGACGAGGTCAAGGAGAAGGGCGCCAAGATCATGATCGACGAGGCCTATAAGGGCAAGATCGGCGGCTGGAGCGACTGGAAGACGCGCATTTGGTACGGCGCGCTCCAGACGGGCCAGGACCCCAACAACATCGAGGATATCGAGGCCGTCTGGGACGCGATCCGCACCAACCGCGACCTCGTGCTGAAATACTGGGCCTCGGGCGCCGAACTGATGAGCCTCCTGGCCGAAGAAGAAATCTACGTCACCGAAGGATGGTCTGGCCGCATCAAGGCGCTCCAGGACGAGGGGCACGATCTTGGCTATTTCGACCCGCCGAACGGGCTTGGCTGGCAGGAGTGCATCTTCATCATCAAGGGCAGCCCGATGGAGGCGTCCGAGGAACTGGTCAACTTCATGCTCGAACCCGAAGTCGCGATCGCCGTCGCCGAGGGCCAGAACTATCCGCCGGCGCTCGACCCGCAGAAGGTCGAGCTCACCGACAAGGTCAAGGCTCTGCCGGCATTCGACCCGGGCGGCACGCTCTCGGGCCTGACCTTCTTCAACGCCGACTACTGGAACGGCAACGAAGAGGAGTGGGCCAAGCAGTATTCGCGCGTCGAACGCGGCTACTAGATACCCTGTGGCCGCGGGCGCGACCCGCTCCCGCGGCCATATCCTCATTTCAGTGGAGCTCGATGTGACCAATTCGGCCAGCGCCGTGGCGCTCAACGGCATCGTCAAGAAATTCGGAAGCGTTACAGCCGTTCACAGGTTCGACCTGGATGTCGAGGAGGGCAGCTTCGTGACATTGCTCGGGCCGTCCGGCTGCGGCAAGACGACCACGCTGCGCATGATCGCCGGACTGCTCGATCCGAGCGAGGGCGAGATCGATATCAAGGGTCGAAACGTCACCCGTGTACCGATACACAGGCGCAACCTCGGCATCGTGTTCCAGAACTATGCGCTCTTTCCGCACAAGACGATCTTCGACAATGTCGCTTTCGGCCTGAAATACCGGGGCGTGCCGCGGGAGGAGATCGCCCGCCGCGTCACGGCTGCGCTCGAGCTCGTGCAATTGCCGCATGTCGCGGAGCGCCATCCGCGCGAGCTTTCCGGCGGCCAGCAACAGCGTATCGCGCTGGCACGTTCCATCGTCATCGAGCCCGACGTTCTCCTGTTGGATGAGCCTCTTTCGGCGCTTGACGCGAACCTGCGCGAGGACATGCGGGTGGAGCTCAAGCGTATCCAGTCGCAACTGGGCATAACGACGGTATTTGTCACCCACGATCAGGCGGAGGCGCTGGCGATGTCGGACCGGATCGTGGTGATGAGCGCAGGCCACGTCGAGCAGGTGGGCGCGCCGGAAGACGTCTACACCGCGCCTGCATCGGCCTTCGTGGCCCGGTTTCTCGGCAACGCCAATCTCCTGCCTTGCAGGGTGACGGCAACACACGGCTCGAGCGTCGAAGCCGAGATCGAAGGCCTCGGCAGGCTCGGCGGAATACCTGCGGCGCGCGTCAGCGGCATGGGCAAGGGCGACAAGGCGATGATCGTGATCCGCGCCGAGCGGCTCGCATTGCACCGTGAGCGTCCCGATAAATCCGACGACGCGTTGGCGCTGGACGGCGAGATAACGGCAGTCGACTATCAGGGGCAGGCGGCACGCTATTTCGTCAACGTCAACGGACACCCCATGCAGGCGCTGAACCCGATCGAGGATCGTCTTTACAGGCAAAACGAACCGGTGACGGCGCTCGTGCGGGGCCGTGACTGCGCATTGGTTGCCAGGGAAGCCATTTCATGAACATCCAGCCTACCGCGCAGCCCTCGAATCTCTTCTACCAGTCTCGCCAGCGGCGGCCGCTGGCCGGCGAAGCGCGCGGCATCTACATCTGGGACGCCGACGGCCGCCGCTATATCGACGGCTCGAGCGGCGCGATGGTTTCCAACATCGGCCATCACAACGAGCGGGTGCTGGATGCCATGCGCGCGCAGATGGCAAAGGCGACCTTCGCCTACCGCCTGCATTTCGAGAACGAGCCGGCTGAAAAGCTTGCTCGCCTGACCGCATCGAAGATGCCGGAGGGGCTGGACCGCGTGTTTTTCGTCTCGGGCGGTTCCGAGGCGGTCGAGAGTGCAATCAAGCTGGCGCGGCAATACGCAGTGGCGGTCGGGCAGGGCAGCCGCTGGAAGGTCATCTCGCGCTATCCATCCTATCATGGTTCGACGCTCGGTGCCGTGGCGTTGACGGGCATGGAGTCGATGAGCCGCCCGTTCGAGCCGATGCTCCGGCAGATGCCCAAGGTGCCTGCGCCCACCTGCTATCTCGACCGCGACGAACTGACGATGGAAGAGCGCGGCCTGCGCTATGCGGAGATGCTGCGCGAGGAAATCGAGCGGCAAGGGCCGGAAACTGTCCTTGGCTTCATCATGGAGCCTGTCGGCGGGGCATCTACGGGAGCTCTCGTTGCGCCGGACAGCTATTACCGGCGCGTTGCCGAAATCTGCCGCGAATACGGCATCCTGCTCATCCTCGACGAGGTCATGACCGGGGCGGGGCGAACGGGCGCGTTTCTCGCGGCCGAGCATTGGGGCCTCAAGCCCGACATCATGGCCCTGTCCAAGGGGTTCGCAGCCGGCTACGCGCCGCTCGGTGCCATGGTCGCGCACCGCGACATCGTGGAGCCGGTGCTTTCGTCGGGCGGGTTCATCCACGGCTATACCTATGCGGGTAATCCACTGGCCTGTGCCGCCGGCCTCGCTGTTCTGGAAGAAGTGGACCGGCTAGATTTGTGCGCGAATGCGCACGAGATGGGCGAGGTTCTGAAGGCGGAACTCACGGGCCTCAAGGCGCGCTATCCCTTCATAGGCGATGTGCGCGGCAAGGGGTTGTTGCTGGCTTTCGAGCTCGTTTCGGACAACGAAACGTTGGTGCCGTTGCCAAAGGAAATCGACGCGCACGTACACCTCGTCGAGGAAGCCTATTCGCGTGGCCTCATCATCTATTCGCGGCGGACGCGAGGCGGCCTTGAAGGCGACCACTTCATGGTCTGCCCGCCGCTTATCATCAACCGCGAGCAGATCGGCGAGATCATGCAGGTGCTGACCGCCAGTCTCGACGCCTTTGCCGACCGGTTCGGCCTGCCGCGCGGGAACCGCTGATCGTGGCCGAGAGCGTTATCCTGACCTGTGCGCTCACGGGTTCGATCCACACGCCGACGATGAGCCCGCATCTGCCCGTCACGGCAGATCAGATTGTGGAGCAGGCAGTCGCCGCGGCGGAAGCCGGCGCATCCATTCTTCACCTGCATGCGCGGGATCCGCTGACAGGAAGGCCGAGTGCTGAGGTCGAGGATTTCATGGGTTTCCTGCCGCGCATCCGGCAGCAGACCGACGCGGTGGTCAACATCTCGACCGGCGGCTCTTCCCAGATGAGTCTCGACGAGCGTCTCGCGCCTGCGTTGGTGGCGCAACCCGAGATGTGCTCGCTGAACATGGGGTCGATGAATTTCGGCATCTTTCCGCTGGCTCTGCGGCATGCCGACTGGAAACACGACTGGGAGCCGGGCTTCCTCGAGGCGACGCGCGACGTTGTCTTCAAGAACA
>JAEWFU010000235.1 GCA_023388675.1 Pseudomonadota bacterium
CTGCTCACCACCGTCCCGGCTTTCGAGCCTTCCGCCCAGCCCGACGCGCTGCGGCCGCTGATCGACGGTTCTACCGTGCTGCGCGTGGCCAACGGCACGGCGGGCGCAGCGCCTGCGCTCGAAGGCGTGTCGGTGCAGCGGTTCCAGGACATGCTCCTGGAAGGCGCTGCCGATGCAGCGCTGGCGCCGGTCGACCCGGCCGATGCCGTGGCCGCCGTCAATGCCGCGTTCGCGTCGGACGGCTTTGCCGTGACGATCGCCGAAGGCGCGCAGATCGAAGCGCCGATCGAATTGCAGAACCTTCAGGCGGGCGGACAGGTCCATGCCCGCTTCCCGGTCGTCGTCGGGGCTGGTGCGAAGGCGACGATTGTCGAGCGCCAGACAGGTTCCGGCGCAGCACTAGCAAGCTCTGTCTCGACGCTGGACGTCGGTGATGGCGCGGACGTGGTCTGGGTGCTGGTGCAGGAGCAGCCGGCGACCGCGACGCATCTCGGGCAGATCAGGATCCGCATCGGCAAGGACGCCAAGCTTACGCTCTTCATCATGAATGCCGGCGGCAAGCTGGTCCGGCAGGAGGTGCGGGTCGACGCGGCCGGCGAGGGGTCGGATTTCAAGCTGCGCGGCGTCAACCTGCTCGGCGGCGACACGCATTGCGATGTCACCATGGTTCTCGACCATTCGGCGCCTGAGACGACCTCGACCGAGATTATCCGCAACGTGGTGACCGACAAGGCCCACGGCGTCTTCCAGGGCCAGATCCGCGTCGCCGCGATCGCCCAGAAAACCGACGCCAAGATGGCGTGCAACACGCTGCTGCTGTCGGACGACGCCGAGTTCTCGACCAAGCCGGAGCTGGAGATCTTCGCCGACGACGTCGCCTGCGGCCACGGCGCGACCGTGACCGAGATCGACGCGGGGCACCTGTTCTATCTGATGGCGCGTGGCGTGCCGGAGAAGGCGGCCCGCGGATTGCTCATCAAGGCTTTCCTCGCGGAGATCATCGAGGAGCTGGAAGGCGAGGCGCTGATCGAAGCGCTCGAAGCCAAGCTCGACGGCTGGTTCGCCGAGCACGGGTGAGTTGTGGTGCGTCCTTCGAGGCTCGCCCTTGAAGGACGCAGCGAACCCGCAAACGGTCTTGCGGGCTCGCACCTCAGGATGAGGACGGTTGTGCATCGAGCCCGCTTCGTCTTGGGCTCGACAAACCACTTCCCTCATCCTGAGGTGCGAGCGAAGCGAGCCTCGAAGGACGCACAACAAGGCACGGTCAAATGGACCAGAAAGTCGAAAACGCTCCCTACGACGTCGAGGCGATCCGCCGCGACTTCCCGATACTCGCGCGGGAAGTTTATGGAAAACCCCTCGTCTATCTCGACAACGGTGCCTCTGCCCAGAAGCCGCAGGCGGTAATCGACTCGATCACCCACGCCTACAGCAACGAGTATGCGAACGTGCATCGCGGCCTGCACTTCCTGTCGAACGCGGCAACCGACGCCTACGAGAAGGCGCGCGAGACGGTGCGCGGTTTCCTCAACGCGGAAAGCGTCGACGAGATCGTCTTCACCAAGTCGACGACGGAAGCCATCAACACCGTCGCCTATGGCTGGGGCATGCCGAACGTCGGCGAGGGCGACGAGATCGTGCTCTCGATCATGGAGCATCACTCCAACATCGTGCCCTGGCATTTCATCCGCGAGCGGCAGGGCGCGAAGCTTGTCTGGGTGCCGGTCGACGATGACGGGGCATTCCACCTCGATGATTTCGAGAAAAGCCTCACCGAGCGTACGAAGCTGGTGGCGATCACCCATATGTCGAACGCGCTCGGCACCGTCACGCCGGTCAAGGAGATTTGCCGCATCGCCAGGGAGCGCGGCATCCCGACGCTGATCGACGGCAGCCAGGCCGCCGTCCACATGCCGGTCGACGTGCGCGACATCGGTTGCGACTGGTACGTCTTCACCGGCCATAAGGTCTACGGGCCCTCGGGCATCGGCGTGCTCTATGGCCGCAAGGAGATGCTGGCCGCCATGCGTCCCTTCCAGGGCGGCGGCGAGATGATCGAGAACGTCACCGAGGATGCGGTGACCTACAACGAGCCGCCGCACCGTTTTGAGGCCGGCACGCCGCCGATCGTGCAGGCGATCGGCCTGGGTGCCGCGCTGCGGTACATGCAGGGTATCGGCCGCGAGCGCATCGCCGCGCATGAGGCGGAGCTGACCGCCTACGCGCATGAGCGCCTGCGCGGCATCAATTCGATGCGCATCTTCGGCAATGCGCCGGGGAAGGGGGCGATCGTGTCCTTTGAACTCGAAGGCATTCATGCGCACGACGTTTCGATGGTCATCGACAGGGCGGGCGTCGCGGTCCGCGCCGGCACCCATTGCGCGCAGCCGCTGCTCAAGCGTTTCGGCGTGACCTCGACATGCCGGGCCTCCTTCGCCATGTATAATACGAAGGCCGAGATCGACATTCTGGCCGAGGCGCTGGAAAAGGCGCGCACATTCTTCGGATGATGATGATGGACGAAACGGCAGCACAGACGGAAAACAGCGAGGCGCAGCCTGCGAATGACGCAGTCTCCGCCTCGGCCATCCCGCAGGACGAGCTGGCGCGGCTGACGGACGACATCGTCAGCGCGCTGAAGACGGTCTACGACCCGGAGATTCCGGCCGACATCTACGAACTCGGCCTGATCTACCGCATCGACATCGAGGACGACCGCTCGGTCAAGATTGACATGACGTTGACCGCACCGGGCTGCCCGGTCGCGGGCGAGATGCCCGGCTGGGTAGAGAATGCGGTCAGCTCCGTGGAAGGTGTCTCCGGCGTCGACGTCAAGATGGTGTTCGACCCGCCATGGACGCCGGACCGGATGTCGGAAGAGGCGCAGGTGGCGGTCGGCTGGTATTGACGGCCGGCTTGCCCGGCCGTCAACGATCGCAGGGTCGCTGCCTAGTCATTCGATGATGTGAATGATGCGGCGGGTTTCGGGTTCGACGACGACCGTGCGGTTTTCGATCACGACGTAGTCGTAGTCTTCCTGCAGGTCGGGCGCGCCGAGATCGTAGACTTCGACGGTTTCGGGCACGATCGAGCCCACGGTGATGTCGAAGTCGATGCCGGGATCGATCGGTGCGGGCGGTGGTGTCGTGGTGATGTACTCGCGGATGATCGTTTCCTGCTCAGGCTGGATCACGACCGTCTGGGCGATTGCTGCGGTGGTACCAAAGGCGACTGCGAGCGCAGTGAGCGCGGCAAAACGAGGTGTCATTTCGGCTCTCCTCTGTTGTTGCTCCCTGCCTTGAGAGTAGTAACCTTCCGCAGCCGATGCGGTTCCACCAATGTGCGGCAACGGGGTTGCGGTGAGGTGCAATCTTCACCATTTTGAAGACAGGATCATTCGGCCGGCCTTGAACCGGCGCGCAATGGAGAAGGAAATGGGCAGATTTCAGGTGATGACGATGAGCGACGCCGCGGCTGCGCGCGTTCGCGAGATCGTCGAGGCCCGCGAAGGCGCGCACGGCATCCGTGTCGGCGTCAAGAAGGGCGGTTGCGCGGGCATGGAATACACCATCGACCTCGTCACCGAACCGGACGCGAAGGACGATCATGTCGAGCATGGCGGCGCCCATGTCTGGGTCGCCCCGGAGGCTGCCCTGTTCCTGCTCGGAACCCAGATGGATTTCGAGAAGACGACGCTGCGCACCGGCTTCACCTTCCACAATCCCAACCAGTCCTCTGCATGCGGCTGCGGCGAGTCCGTCGAGTTGAAGCCCGCCGACCTGAAGGCGCTGGCCGAAGCCCGGGCTGCCGCCGACGCAGCCTGAATTTTGTGGTCGTGCGTCCTTCGAGGCTCCCCTTCGACAAGCTCAGGGTCGCACCTCAGGATGAGGGCCGATGTGCATCGAGCCCGCTGCGTTGTGGGATCGAAAGCTAACCTTCCTCATCCTGAGGTGCGAGCCCGCGAGGGTGTTTGCAGGTTTGCTACATTCTTTCGAGGGCGAGCCTCGAAGGACGCAGCCCCGGTTCGCTCACTCCACCCATAATCCCCGCTTTCTGTGCCACTCCTCGATCGATTCGCGGGGATAGAGTTCGAAGGTCGCGTCACCATCGCGGATGTCGGGCTCGACCCATGATGCCT
>JAEWFU010000306.1 GCA_023388675.1 Pseudomonadota bacterium
CTTCTGAGCATTTCTTTCCTCCCGAAATTCTCGTCGATAGCGCCGTCCAGAATTGACGATACGGAACGTACGCGCAACCATCGGGTTAAAACAGACAGACGGGATGGTATGGACCGTCCGGCAGGAAGGATCGGGTTCTTCGTTTCAGGAACCGCCGATCCACCACAAAGCAGGCGCGTCAAAGTCAGTGCCAGAGGATGGAAAAGCGACGTCGCTTCATGGTCGAGAACCAGATCGCCGCCCGCGGCGTGCGCGATCCGAACGTGCTCGAGGCCATGAGTTCCGTTCCGCGTGAGTGTTTCGTCGCTGACGACTTGCGCGACCAGGCCTACGGAGACACACCGCTGCCGATCGGCGAAGGACAGACGATCTCCCAGCCGTTCATCGTGGCATACATGATCGAAGCTGCGCATATCACGCCCGGGGCGCGGGTGCTGGAGGTCGGGGCCGGATGCGGCTACGCCGCCGCGGTAATCAGCCGGATTGCCGCCCGTGTCTATGCCATCGAACGCCATGCCAGTCTCGGCAGGGCGGCTGCGGAGAGGTTGCGGTTTCTTGGCTACGATAATGTCGAGTTGCGCGTAGGCGACGGCACGAAGGGTTGGCCGGATGCGGCGCCGTTCGATGCGATAGTCGTCTCGGCGGGCGGCACCACCGTGCCACAGGCTCTCAAGGACCAGTTGGCGCCGGATGGTGTTCTGGTGATGCCGGTGGGGCGGAACGAAGGCAATCAGCGCCTGCTGCGGCTCCGTCGCAACGCCGACGGGAATTTCGCACAAGAAGATCTCGGCGGGGTCGCCTTCGTGCCGCTGATCGGTGAAGAGTGATTTTCGGCGCGCTCAGTCGTCGTGGTTCAGCACCTGCTGTGCGGACAGGAAGTTGCCGACCTGCTGCAATCCCTCGAAATGGTCGCAGAACACCTTGATGACCACCAGCAGGGGCACAGCGATCAGCGCGCCGACGAATCCCCACAGCCAGGACCAGAAGGCGACCGCTATCAGGATCGCGACCGCGTTCAGCTCGAGCCGGCGTCCAAGGATGAGCGGTGTGATGATCTGGCCTTCCATAATATTACAGACAACGACGAAGCCCGGTACGAGCAGCGCATAGCTGATGCTGTCGAAGGTGATGATCGAAATCACCGCGACGACGAGGATCGTCATCAGCGCTCCGACATAGGGCAGGAAATTGAGCAGGGCGGCCATCACGCCCCAGAGCAGCGGCGTCGGCATACCCAGCACCCAGAGGCCCAGACAGACGACGACTCCGAGCCCGCCATTGATGATTGCGACCGTAAGCAGATAGCGCGAAACCTCGCGCTCGACGTCGTAGACGACGCGCAGCGCACGCTTCTTCTCGCTCATCGTGGCAAAGGACTGGACGATCTTCTCGTAGAACAGCGTGCCCGAGGCCAGCAAAAACAGCGACAGCACGAACACGATGGCGATCGTCGTGCCGGCGCTCAGCATGTTGCCGGCGGCCTGCGACAGGATTCCCGGCTGCTGTACAGCCACCTTCAGCACGCCTTCATCGCTCGTGGTGTCGGCGGCCTCGTCGATCTGCTGCGATATGGCCAGCAGCCTGTCGAGCGGTGTACGCAATTCCTGCATCCGCTCGGTCAGTTGACGACCGATCTGCGGCGCGTCATCGACGAGCTGCATCACCGGCCCGCTCAGCAGGTAACCGCCGATGGTCAGGACCAGCGCCGAGGCCGCCACCAGCAAAGTCGCGGAAACGGGGGCGGGGATGCCCCGCTTCCCGGCGAAGCGGACAATCGGCGTCAGCGTCAGCGCGAAGAGGAATGCCAGGATGACCGGCATAAAGAATTCGCGCCCGAAATAGAGCGCGTAGATGGTGAGGATCACGAAAATGCCGGTAAGCGCAAAATCCCGACGTATCGCCCTGTCGGGGCCGGGGATCGGTTCGGGGCCTGACGGCTGCTCTCGCTCGTCGCTGTTGCTCGTGCCCATGGCTTTCCCCCGGCTGGTCGCCTCCACAATGCGCAAGGGCGGTGCGGGGTTCCCGCAACGCCGGTCCCGCACCGCTATTGACATAAAATTCTCAACAGTGCCAATTGTCCGACAAAGCGCGTTTTTGCATGAATGGGTTGATGTCGGAAACTGAACTCGGCCGGTTTGATCGGATCAAGGTACCCTCGGCTTACGAGATGGTTGCCGACGCCATCGAGCGCGAAATCACGTCCGGCCGGCTGAAGCCGGGAGATCAGATCGGCACCGAGGCCGATCTTGTGCGCCAGTTCGGCGTCAATCGCTCGACTGTGCGCGAAGGCATCCGAGTGCTGGAGCAGAGCGGCTTCGTGCGCCGCGAGACGGGTCGCAAACTGTTCGTCTGCGTTCCCCGATATCGCAACCTGTCCAGCCGCATGAGCCGGGCGATGATCATCAACGAGGTCACGTTCCGGGAACTCTACGAGACCGCCCAGGTTCTGGAAGGCGGCGCCGTCGAAGCCGCCGTCGAGCGCGCCACCGAGGACGACATCGGCGCGCTGGAGGAGAACCAGCTTCGCGCGGAAAGCGTTGTGGACGATCCCATCCGCCTTGCCGACGTCGATACCGAGTTTCATGCTCTTGTGGCGCGAAGCACCCGCAACCGTGTGCTCGAACTCGCGCGCGAGCCCGCGGCGCTGCTGTTCTTCCCGACTTCGGAGATGATCTGCCGCCGCGTGCCGCAGGGCGGCAGCCGCATGGTTGCCGCGCACCGCGAGATCATCGACGCCATCAAGGCGCGTGACGTCGAACGGGCCCGCATCTGGATGTTCCGTCACGTGCGCGACTGGAAGAGAGGGTTCGAGCGCGCCGGTCGCGACATAGACGAGCCCGTCGAAAGGATATTTCCGAAGCTCTCGCCGGGAGCTTCGTTCTTGTAGGTGCCCTTCATGCGCGGGGAGGCTGCGTGGGCAAGGGGAAGGGAGGAGAAATGAGCCGGTTTGCCGTAACAGGCCGGACAGCCGTCGAACAGGTGTCTGCCGAGGTGTGTCGATGCGCGCACCGATGAAGCCTGCGCGTCTCGAGGTCGACGGGCTGTCGCTTTCCTTCGGCGGCCTGAAGGCCATCAATGACGTGTCGTTCGGCGTCGAGCCGGGTTCGATCACTGCGTTGATCGGGCCGAACGGCGCCGGCAAAACGTCGATGTTCAACTGCATCTCGGGTTTCTACAAACCGCAGCGGGGCGCGATCCGTTTCGACGGCGAGGATGTGTCGCGTACCCATCCGCCCGAACGCGCCAGGATAGGTTTTGCCCGGACCTTCCAGAACATCGCGCTGTTTCGCGGCATGACGGTGCTCGACAACATCAAGCTCGGCCGCCACGCGCACATGAAAACCAACATCTTCCAGGCGCTCGCCTATTTCGGCACTGCCGCGCGTGAGGAGATGGAGCTTCGCGCCGAGGTCGAGCGCGACATCATCGACTTCCTCGAGATCAACCACATCAGACACATGCCTGTCGCCTCCCTGTCCTACGGGCTGCAGAAGCGCGTGGAACTGGCGCGTGCGCTCGCAATGCGCCCGCGCATTCTGCTGCTCGACGAGCCGGTGGCGGGCATGAACCGCGAAGAGACCGAGGACATGGCGCGCTTCATCCTCGACGTGAAGGAGGAATGGGGCACGACGATCCTGATGGTCGAGCACGATATGGGCATGGTCATGGACATTTCCGACCACGTGGTGGTGCTGAATTTCGGGCAGGTGATCGCCAGTGGGCTGCCGCACGAGGTGCAGGAAAATCCGCGGGTGGTAGAAGCCTATCTGGGCAGCGGCGACCCCGCCGCGCTGATGAAACGGCTGGCAGAGG
>JAEWFU010000339.1 GCA_023388675.1 Pseudomonadota bacterium
GCCCGGATCATGAACCAGATCGGCATGATCCTCGGCATCGGCCCAGCCTTCGCGCCAACGCTGGGCGGCGTGACCATGGAGCTTTTCGGCTGGCACGCCATCTTCGCGCTGATGCTGGTGTTCGGCATCGCGATCGTGGTGGTCATCCATTTCGCTCTGGTCGAGACTGTAGCTCGCGACATGTCCCGCGTCCGTCCGGGAGCGGTGGTGCGCTCCTACAGCCAATTGCTGCGCAGCGGCTACTTCATGTCTTCCGGCCTGGCGCTGGGCGGGGCGATCGGCGCCTTCTACACGCTGGCCGTGGTGCTGCCCTTCATCCTGATGGGCCGCCTGGGCCTGTCGCCGACCCAATTCGGCCTCGGCATGCTGCTGCAG
Source organism: Pseudomonadota bacterium (assembly GCA_023388675.1). GTDB lineage: Bacteria > Pseudomonadota > Alphaproteobacteria > Rhizobiales > Rhizobiaceae > Aerobium. Next base: position 376 of record JAEWFU010000339.1, read on the forward strand.
TCAGGCGCCTTTTTCAGCGGCTCGCTGGTCGTTCGCAGCGCCATGGGCATCTATGGAGCCTATCGGATCATGCCGGCAGGGCTCGCCTTCATCGCAGCCGGCAGCATCGCGCTGGCCGTTCTGCTGCGGGTGATGGAACCCTCGTTCATCAACGTGATGGGCCCCGTGGCGCTCTATGCGTTCGGCGCGGCCTTCATCATGCCGGCGATGTCGACCGCTTCTCTCGCCCCCTTCCCGCATATCGCAGGCGCAGCCGCCGCGCTGGGCGGCTTCCTGCAGATGGGCGGTGGTCTGGTAGGCGGCCTGCTGGCGGGTCTCTTTGCCGATCCGGTCACCGCGATCGCCACCGTGGTGCCTGGGCTCGGGCTTCTGGCGGTCCTCTGCTGGGCGTGGTGGCGCTCGCTGCCCGAACCTGCCATGGCAAGCGTCGTTCTGGCCCGCACGGTCGAGACCCCGCCGCCTCCGGCGGAATAAAGCATCTTGCAGCCAGACGACTTCGTCTGGCGTCATGCATCAGCGGCCGTCAGTCGAGCTCTGGCCGCTGGAAGTCGCCGGTGGCGGGGTCCATCGTCCACAATTCGCCGGTCGAGATATCGAACCAGGCGCCATGCAGGCTCAATCGCTCCTTGCGCTCGAGGATCGAGACGCAGGGAAAGGTGCGCAGGTTGGCGATCGAATAACGGATGGAGATGCGCTCCAGCGCGGTCTGCCGCTCCGACGCGGTCATCATCGCATTGCCGGAAACCGCCTCCGCGGCCGGCGCGACAAGGTTCATCCACTTGCCGATGAAATCGCCGGGCGAAAGCGGTTCGGCGGCCGGATCGAGCGCTGCCTTGATGCCGCCGCAGCGCCCATGGCCGAGCACGACGATGTGCTTGACCTTGAGGCTTTGCACCGCGAATTCCAGCGCCGCCGATGTAGAGTGGTGCTTGTCGTCCGGCGCATAGGGCGGCACCAGATTGGCAACGTTACGCACGACGAAGAGTTCACCCGGCCCGGTGTCGAAGATGGTCTCGGGCGCGGCGCGTGAATCGCAGCATGCGATCACCATCGTTTCGGGTGTCTGGCCTTCGCGGGCTAGTTCGCGGTAGCGGTTGCGCTCGGCGGCGTAGCGGCCATGCATGAAGGCGCTGTAGCCTTCGAGCAGTCTTTGCGGCAGATGTTCCATGCCTTGCCAGTAACGGCAAACTGCCTGTCGCGCAATTGCGTTGGTTAGGTCCAGATCGCGATCGGAATGCCGTGGGCATCCGCAAACGGCGGATCGGGAAACGGCACCGCCGCACCGCGCGCATATCGCTCGGCGACCAGCAAAACGGCGCAGGCATCCAGCAAATCGTCTGCCGCGGCACCGCGCGGCGGCGGGGCCGAGACAAATGCTTCGGGCAGGCCGCACCGTGCCAGCAATGCCTTTCGCTCGGCCATGCCCGGCGGGTTGATACGGCCCTTCACCTTCTTTGGCAGGCTCATGGCCTGTTCGCCGTTGAGACGCCAGAATGCCACTTCCGGATGGGATTCGATAATGCGCATCCGCAACTCTGAACACGCCATCATCAATCCATCCAGCTCACGGATCTTCGAGAAGATGCCGAAGGCCTGGATCGAGACCCCGCGCGGCGGGTCGGACGTCGCCCGGGCCACCGCGCTCGCGCGCCGGTGCGCCGCGTACCAGGCCTCGATGCCGTCGAAAGGACCCGGCTCTGCATGCACTGCCGCTCGCGAAGGTATCGAGAAGACGCTGGACTGGCGCGCCCCGAGATAGCGGCGTACCAGCGGCTCCGGTCCCCTGCCGCCCTTTCCGGTCGTCTCGGGCAGCCCGATCGGCATGTCGACGGCAATCATCGCATCGGGCGGCAGGAAATCGACGAGCGTGGCGAAGTCGCCGAACACCGCCGCCTCGACCGTGCTGTCCGGCCAGCGGATCGCCGCGACCCAACCCGCCTTGCAACCGTCGACGCCGGCGCAGCTTCTCATGCGCGCCTTTCGCCATCGGGGTGAACGAGCCGGCGCATCTGCACCATCGCCATCGGATGGGCGAGGCTTTGCGCGTCGGCTTCCAGCATCAGTTCGTCGGCCTGACGCTTGACCGCGCGCGCCACCACCTCGAACACCGCCGCCGCCGTCATCTGCAGCGCCTTTTCCCCGCTGCGGCCTTCCATCAGCCTTGCCAGAAAGAGCGCAGCCGCGAGATCCCCGGTGCCGTTGGGCGGCCTGGGCACGGAGCGATGCTCGGCAAGCACGACCTCGCGTGGCGTCACCAGCAGGTTGCCGATCGAACCGGCCATCAGCGCATGGGCCGATGTGACCAGCATCCGCGACGGCCCCAGCCGCAGCGCAGCCTGTGCCACGGCGCGGTTGTCGCCGAGCGTCTCCCCGACTAGCCATTCGAGCTCGAAACGGTTCGGCGTGGCGATGTCGGCGAGCGGCATCAACAGGTCGCGCATGGCGAAAGCCGTCTTCTCCGCAACGTAGAGACCGCCGGCATCGCCCATCACAGGGTCGCAGAGATAGAGCGCGTCCGGATTGCGCGCCTTGACCGCCGACACCAGCGACGCGACGGCTCCGGCCTGTCCGGCATCGCCGAGATAGCCGGAAAGGACCGCGCCCACTTCGCCGATCCATGGGGACGATTCGAGATCGCGCATAAGCGCCGCGAATTGATCCGGCTCCGGAACGATCCTTGTGGCCGGCCCGTGTCCGGGATGCCAGGGCAGCACCACGGTCGGCACCGCCCAAACCGGGAAGCCGAGCTGCTGCAGCGCGAAGACTGCCGCGCGGTTGCCCACCGCGCCGCGCGCGACATGGCTGGATACGACGATGACGGCGCCACGGCCGCCCTGTTCCGCGCTGGCCATTGTTTCAGCCGCCGCTTGCCGTGAAATCGATCAGCCACCAGATCAGATAGAGCAACAGGGCGAGCCCAAGCCACCGGCCGATGCGCGTGCCCCACAATTCGGCCCAGTCCTTGTCCTGGGCGTCGCGTCCGGCCATGTGGTTCTTCACGCGACCGGCCATCGTCGGCTCGCTCTCGGCACCGACGCGCCCGATGATGCGCTGCGATTCCGCGTCCCTGTCGTCGTCCCGGCCCATCTGCGGTTCTTTCCTGGCTGCACAGGACCTTAGACGCTCCGCGCCGCCGCGCACAAGCGGAAGCAGATTTGCGATAGCGCATTTTCGCCGCGCGCGAATGCCGCTAAGGTTGCAGCCTCCACAACCTCGGGGACCGAATCATGTCGTCACGCGCCATTTCCCTTTCCCTGCCGCGGCCCGCTTTGTCGGCGCTGTTTCTGGCCTTGATGCTGCCGCTGCTGTCGGCCTGCGGTTTCAATACCATTCCCACCAACGAGGAGCGCGCCAAGGCCGCATGGAGCGAGGTGCTCAACCAGTACCAGCGCCGCGCCGACCTGATCCCCAATCTGGTGGAGACCGTGCGCGGATACGCGGCCCACGAACGCGAGGTTCTTGAGGCCGTGGTGCAGGCCCGCGCCCAGGCAACCCAGGTACAGGTCTCGCCCGAGCTGCTGCAGGACCCTGCCGCGTTCGAGGCGTTCCAGCAGAGCCAGTCCCAGCTTACTGGCGCACTATCGCGCCTGCTCGCCGTGGTCGAGAACTATCCCGACCTGAAGGCGAACCAGAACTTCCTGGCGCTGCAGGCCCAGCTCGAAGGCACCGAGAACCGTATCGCGGTGGCCCGACGCGACTACATCGAGGCCGTCCGCGTCTACAACACCTCGTTGAGAACCCTCCCGTCGATGATCTGGGCCAAGATCTGGTTCACCGACAACGAGCCGTTCCAGAACTTCACCGTGGCCGAAGACAAGATGGAAGTTCCGCAGGTGAACTTCGGCAATGACGGCTAGGCAAGCCGCGCGGATAACCATGCACGTCCCGCCCGACCGGTGCCGGCTTTCGCCAGTCCCCGCGCCATCTCGTCACTGGCGCGCGGCAGCGTTTCTTCTGGCTGCGTTGTTCTTCTGCCTGCCAGCGCTCGCCCAGTCGCTGCCTGCGCTGACCGGTCGCGTGGTCGACAATGCCGGCATGATCGATGCGACCGACGAGAGCGCGCTGGTCGCCACGCTCGAGGGCTTCGAGCGGAAATCGTCCGACCAGATCGTCGTCGCCACGATCGAATCGCTCGGCGGCGAGGCGATAGAGCCATACGCCAACCGGCTTTTCCGGCAGTGGGGTCTCGGCCAGGCCGGCGAGGACAATGGCATTCTACTGTTGGTCGCACGCGACGACCGCCGCATGCGCATTGAGGTCGGCTACGGGCTGGAAGGCACGCTCACCGATCTGCACTCCAGGCTCATCATCGAGAACACGATGGTGCCGGCCTTCCGCGCCGGCGATTTTTCCGGCGGCATCTCCCGTGCCGTCGACGACATCATCATGGTGCTCGAAGGCAATGCGGCCGAACTCGAAGCCCGCGCCGAGCGCAACCAGGCACAGGACGAGGGTGTGCCCTGGTTCGTTGTGCTGTTCATCATCGTCTGGTGCGTCATCTTCTTCGGCGCGTTTGCATTCGCCTTCCTCGCTCCCGTCTTCGGCCGCAAGATCGGCGTCAGGCGCTATAAATGGCTGGGCATGGAGTTCGACTACACGCAGTCATCCCGAAGCACCTCCGGAAGGTCTTCCGGAGGTGGCTGGTCGTCGTCTTCAGGCGGGGGCGGTTTCTCGGGCGGCGGCGGTTCGTCCGGTGGCGGCGGCGCATCGGGAAGCTGGTAGGGAGACGCAATGACCAAGCCGCTGACACCGGAGCAGCACCAGTCTCTGGCCGACCGCATCCGCGAAGCCGAAGCACGCACGCGCGGCGAAATCTATTGCGTGGTGGCACGCGCCAGCGACAGCTACGCCTATCCGGCCGCCTTCATGCTTGCGCTGGGCATGATGCTCGTCAGCGTGCCAGTCGCCATCTGGCTGGACCGGAGCTGGCTGGGCCTGTCCCACCTGACGCTCGTCCTGTCGCAACTCGCGGCACTTGCCGCCGCCTGCCTGTTGCTGTGGTCGGTGCCACGGCTGCGCATCCTGCTGGTGCCGCGCCGTCTGCGCTACCTGCGCGCCCACGACAACGCGCTCAAGCAGTTCCTTGCCCACAATGTGCATCTCACGGAGCAGCGTACTGGCATCCTGATATTCGTTTCGCTTGCGGAACGATATGTCGAGGTCGTCGCGGATTCCGGCATCAATGCCAAGATGCCGCAGGACGAGTGGAACGGCATCGTCGAGCGGTTGGTCGCGGCCGCGGCTGCCGACCATCTTGCCGAGGGCCTGGCCGATGCCGTCGACCGCGCCGGCACACTGCTTTCCGGTCATTTCCCGGGCGGCACCAACAATCCCAACGAGCTCGACGACCACGTCGTTGAGATCTGAACCGGTCGTTCAGCAACACCCTGTGAGAAATGATCGCTTGGATGGCCGGACTCTTGCCGCCGTGGCACCGCCGGGTTTATGCTTAACAAATCATGAATACGCTGACGATCGACATCAGACGGGCGGAACCACGCGACGCGGACGCGATCGCCGGCGTGCATCATGAAGCCTGGCAGGGCGCTTATGCCGGCATCATCCCCTATCGGGCGCTGACGGCGATGATCAACCGACGCGGCACCTCATGGTGGGCCAACGCGATTCGCCGCGCCGCCAGCGTTCTGGTGATCGAGATCGGCGGCGAGGTCGTCGGCTACGCGACGCTTGGGCGCAACCGCGCGCGCGAGCTGCCGCAGCAGGGCGAGATTTACGAGCTCTACCTGAAACCGGAATATCAGGGCATCGGGCTCGGCGGACGCCTGTTCGCCGCTGCCCGCGAGAAGCTCGCCACGCACGGCCTGTCCGGCCTGGTGGTCTGGGCGCTCGAGGAAAACGCCAATGCCATCGGTTTCTACACCGGTGCGGGCGGTCGCGACGTCGCCGAAGGCGTCGAGGTGTTCGACCAGAAGGCGCTGCGCAAGGTCGCCTTCGTCTGGGACTGACACACCCTCTCCATCTTGCTGCATTGCAATATCGGGCTGCGCGGTATATCCGCTGCCTCGATAGATTTGACGCCTCCGGCGGCACGCTCATAATCGTGGCGGCCGGGGCAAACGCAGCATCAGGAACGGACGACCATGCGCATCGACGCCATCGCCATCGGCAGCAACCCACCGGAAGACGTCAACGTCATCGTCGAAGTGCCCGTCGGCGGCCAGCCGATCAAGTACGAGATGGACAAGAACGCCGGCACGCTGGTCGTGGATCGCTTCCTCTACACGCCGATGACCTATCCCGGAAACTACGGCTTCGTGCCGCATACGCTGTCCGAGGACGGCGACCCGATCGACGTTCTGGTCTGCAACACCCGCCAGTTGATCCCCGGCTGTGTCATCAATGTCCGCCCGATCGGCGTGCTCGTTATGGAAGACAATGCCGGCAAGGACGAGAAGATCATCGCCGTGCCCTCGCCGCACCTGACCCGACGCTACGAGAACGTGCACGAACATACCGACATGCCGGAGATCACGCTCAAGCAGATCGAGCACTTCTTCGAGCACTACAAGGATCTGGAGCCGGGCAAGTGGGTCAAGATCGGCGACTGGCGCGGCGCCGCAGCCGCCCGCAAGATGATCGTCGAGGCTATCGAGCGCGCGAAGTCCTGATACGAAAGAGGCTGGCTCCCGTGACCGGCCTCAGTTTTCGGCACGGCTGAACGGCGGCACCGGCACGCTGCCGGCATCGATGACCGGTTGGTCGCCGCAGGCGAAATCTCGCGCCTGCGTATCGGCTATCCGACGCGCCTTCTCGTTGGCATCGACGTTGCCCGTGGCGACCACATAGCCGACGACGCATCCCTCCCTGCCGTGGATCTGGCCGACCTTTTCCACCACCAGCACCTCGGTCTTTGCCTCGGCATCGTCGGGTTCGCTGACGAACCAGCGATGAATGGTCGCAAACGGTGTCTCCCGCGCGCCGTCCCGCTCGATGCGCCATTCGATGCGGGGGCCCGCCGAATTGAAACCGTCGAAGCTCTCCCATGCGGGCGCGAGATCGCCGTCCGGCGGAAAGCCGTAGAAGATCGATTCGCGCAGGTCGGCGTAATGGATGACGACGGGATAGCCGCGATAGCCGGCGCAGACGAGATTGGCCCAGTCGCCATCGCCATCCCCGGCTGTCGCGAAGACGGAACAATGCTGGTCGGCATCGAGGTCCGTATAGGCGCTCACGATCTCCTGCGCGCCTGCCATCCCTGCTGTGCCAAGGAAAAGGAAAGCCGAAAGGATGGTGCGCATTGGTCTGCTCCGCGATCGAATTCGGGCAAGCCTACCCCAAAGGCCGCCACGCGCCCAGCCTCGCCTCAGGCATCAAACAGCGCAAGCTTCGCTTCAATGGCCTCCGCCTCGCCGGTCACGCGAACGGTCTTGAGCCGCGCCGTGCCGCCGGCGACGATGCTGACCGAACTTGCAGGCACGCCGAGCGCCGATGCCAGGAGTTTTGCCAGCGCCTGATTGGCCTTGCCCTTCTCGGGCACGGCGCGCACGCGTGCCCTGAGAAAGGTTCGGCCGTCGGCGCCGGCCTCAACACCTTCGACCGCATCACGCGACGACTTCGGTGTCAGGCGAACGAACAACTCCACGCCGCCCGCATTGCGACGGTGGAACCTTCCTTCGACCACGATACCGATGAACCTAGAAGTGAGACACCCCAAATATCGGCTCAATAGTTGTATGCATAAATATCTCGATGAAAGTCAGCGCTAAGAGCAAAACAATCGGCGAAATATCGATACCACCCAAATCAGGAATGAAACGGCGGATAGGCCGCAACGCCGGTTCCGTGAGCCGGTAGAGTGCGTTTCCGATGGTAGCGATGAACTGATTGCGCGGGTTGACCACATTGAAGGCATATAGCCAAGAGAAAATGGCCGACGCAATGATGACCCACCAGTAGATCCGAATTGCAAGGTGAATAGTGATGAAAAGCGCCGTCATTCGAATCTCCCTTCGAACCCGCGACATGTAGCCATTGCCGGCACAACCGGCAAGTGCCGAGCGCTGGCACCGGCTGCGCAGGGTAAACGCAGGCACGGATCGCGCGCAAATCCGATGCGTGGGGCAGGGTCGGCCATCTGGCGCTTGACACGGTACGGCCACCGCTCGTAAATGCCGCCCATCCGCTGGACGGGGCCGTAGCTCAGCTGGGAGAGCGCGTCGTTCGCAATGACGAGGTCAGGGGTTCGATCCCCCTCGGCT
>JAEWFU010000350.1 GCA_023388675.1 Pseudomonadota bacterium
CGGCTCCCTGCTTTGTGGCTAGGCTGCGTTCCTTCGCGCCCCCCTCTGTCCTGCCGGACATCTCCCCCACGAGGGGGGAGATTGGCTGACACGGCCGCTTCCGCCAATCGCTGACTGTGCAAAGCGAGCGGCCAGCGGGACGAAGGCTGATCTCCCCCCTCGTGGGGGAGATGTCCGGCAGGACAGAGGGGGGCGCGAAGGAACGCAGCCTAGCCACAAAGCAGGGAGCCGGTGATGAACGAAGCCGTAAAGCCACGCGAGGCCGCCCGGAACGCCGACCCGATCCTCGAGATCGAGAACCTGTCGATTTCATTCTTCACGCGCAGGGGTGAGATCCCTGCGGTGATGGACTTCTCCTGCACGGTCATGCCGGGCGAGGCGATGGGGATTGTCGGCGAGAGCGGCTGCGGAAAGTCGACCGTGTCGCTCGGCGTCATGCGGGACCTGTCGAATGTCGGCAAGATCGTCGGCGGGCGCATCAAGTTCAAGGGCAGGGACATGGGGGAGCTGTCCGACGCCGAACTGCGCGCCATCCGCGGCAACGAGATCGCGATGATCTATCAGGAGCCGATGGCGAGCCTGAATCCGGCGATGAAGATCGGGCAGCAGCTCATGGAAGTGCCGCTGATCCACGACAAGGTTTCCAAGGAGGAAGCCTACAAGCGCGCGCTCGAGATGGTGCGCGCTGTGCGCCTGCCGGACCCCGAGCGCATGATGCGCTCCTTTCCGCACCAGCTTTCCGGCGGCCAGCAGCAGCGCATCGTCATCGCCATGGCGCTTCTGTCCAACCCCGCGCTGTTGCTGCTCGACGAACCGACGACCGCGCTCGACGTGACGGTGGAGGCGGGCATCGTGGAGCTGGTCAAGGGGCTCGGCGAACAGTTCGGCACCTCGATGATCTTCGTCTCGCACAATCTCGGGCTCATCCTCGAAACATGCGACCGGATCACGGTAATGTATTCGGGCGAGGCGGTGGAAACGGGGTCGATCAAGGACGTGTTCGACCACATGCGCCACCCCTATACGCAGGGTCTGTTCCGCTCGATCCCACTGCCCGGCGCCGACAAGAACTCGCGACCGCTGATCGCCATTCCGGGTCAGCTTCCGCTGCCGCACGAACGGCCGAAGGGCTGCAATTTCGGGCCCCGCTGCCATCACTTCAAGCCCGGCCTGTGCGACGCCGCCGAGATTCCGATGATCGAGGTCGAAGGGCACGACCGGCATTTCAGCCGCTGCGTGCGCTTCAACGAGATCGACTGGAACGCCCTGCCGGAGGGAGCGACGACCGAGAAGGAAGTCGTCAAGCCCGGCGCGCCGGTGCTCAAGATCGACAATCTGAAGAAATACTACCAGGTCGCGGCCAGCGCCATCTTCGGCGGGGCCGAGACGCGCACGGTCAAGGCCAACGAGCAGATCAGCTTCGAGGCGCGCGAGAGTGAGACCGTCGCGATCGTCGGCGAATCCGGCTGCGGCAAGTCCACGCTCGCCAAGGTGCTTCTCGGCCTGGAGACGGCAACGTCGGGCACGGTGACTCTGGCCAATACCGAGATCGAGGACACGCCGATCGAGAACCGCGACACCGAGACGGTGTCCGACATCCAGATGGTGTTCCAGAACCCGTTCGACACGCTCAACCCCAGTCATTCGGTCGGCTCGCAGATCATCCGCACGCTGGAGAAGTTCAAGGTCGGCAACACGGTCGAGGATCGCCGCAAGCGCATGTTCGAGCTGCTCGATCTGGTGAAGCTTCCGCGCGCTTTCGCCGAGCGCATGCCGCGCCAGCTATCGGGCGGGCAGAAGCAGCGCATCGGTGTCGCGCGCGCCTTTGCCGGTAATGCCAAGGTGGTGGTGGCCGACGAGCCGGTCTCGGCGCTCGACGTCTCGGTGCAGGCGGCCGTGACCGAGTTGCTGATGGACATCCAGCGCAAGAACAAGACGACGATGCTGTTCATCAGCCACGACCTGTCGGTCGTGCGCTACATCGCCGACCGTGTCGTGGTCATGTATCTGGGCCATATCGTCGAAACGGGAACGACGGACCAGATTTTCTCGCCGCCCTACCATCCCTATACCGAGGCGCTTCTGTCTGCGATCCCGATCGCCGACACCAGCGTGGTCAAGAAGCATATCGTGCTGGAAGGCGACATCCCGTCCGCGATGAATCCGCCGTCCGGTTGCCCGTTCCAGACGCGCTGCCGATGGAAGAAGTTCGTACCCGGCAACAAATGCGAGACGCAGGTGCCACCGATGAAGGACCTCGGCAACGGGCACAAGAGCCTGTGCTGGCTGGACGACGACCAGCTTGCGACCATGGAGCCGGTCATCAGCTTCGAGGGGACGCCCGAGCCCGACCCGGCCACGGATGCGCCGAAGGCCAAGGCACCGCGCAAGCCGACGAAGGCCGGCAGTCGCGCCGAGCGGCCCGGTGCCGCCGCGGCAGCAACGCCCGCGCGCCTGCTCGATGCGAAAGCGCAGCCCAAGGTGCGCGCATCGAAGGCGATGACGGGACAGCCCGGCGATTCAGCTCCCGAGAAATCGCTGACGGAAGCAGGCGAGGGGCGCCAGGCCGCAAGTGTCGCGGTGAAGCCCGCAAATGCAGCGACCGCGAAGGAGAAGGCGGCCGGCAAGGGCAGGACGGGCCAACGGTCGCGGGTGGTCCAGACGGCGTCGTCGCCGGAAGCGGCCAAGGTCGCTATGGGCGTCAAGCCGCCTCGTGCAAAGGCGCCGGCAAACACCGGCAGGACGTCGTCGTCGCCGGGGTTGAAGGCTCCCGCAGAGCCCGGTCGTCCGACGGCGATGAAGAAGCCGAAGCAACCGGACGACCTCAAACTGATCTCCGGCGTCGGCCCGAAGCTCGAAGGCGTTCTCAACGGGCTCGGCATCTACACCTATGCGCAGGTGGCGTCGTGGAAGAAAGCCGAGCGCGACTGGGTCGACGGCTACCTCAAGTTCAAGGGCCGTATCGAGCGCGACGACTGGGTGAAGCAGGCCAAGGCGCTCGCCAAGGGCGGCGAAGCCGAATACATTCGCGTCTTCGGCAAGAAGCCACGGTAGTCGTTCGCCTCTGCTGTGCCGCCTGTGGTGCGTCCTTCGAGGCTCGCTGCGCTCGCACCTCAGGATGAGGGAGGTGGTTTGATCGACCCTACAGACAGCGGATTCGATTACAGTGGAGAGGGCCGAGGCACGTCGGCAAAACAACCTTCGAGCCCACGAGTTTGCCGGAGCAACGCACAACAGCCCTCATCCTGAGGTGCGAGCGGAGCGAGCCTCGAAGGACGCACCACAGGCGGCACAGCAGAAGCGAACGCCTACCGCGGCTTCTTGCCGAAGACGCGGATGTATTCAGCCTCGCCGCCCTTGGCGAGCGCCTTGGCCTGCTTCACCCAGTCGTCACGCTCGATGCGGCCCTTGAACCTGAGATAGCCGTCGACCCAGTCGCGCTCGGCCTTCTTCCA
>JAEWFU010000360.1 GCA_023388675.1 Pseudomonadota bacterium
AGCCCGGCGTTCTGCTGCATGCGCACTACGGCGTGAATAGCCTCGTCCTCAACCGCCTTGAGCTCTTCGGCGCCGATCGCCTTTTCCTCGTAATGGCGCTTTCGCGCATCCTTCACGGATTGCGGCCGAAGCAGGCTTCCAACATGGTCGGCGCGGAAAGGCGGCCTGGCTGTCGTCGACGGGGCGTTGGATACAGTGTTCATGACATCTCCTGCGAAAAGCGGCAAATTTGACTCGGACGCAGGCTGGCTAGCACGGAGCAGGCGCAAGCACCATCCACTTGACAGCCCGTTGTATACAGAACGTACTGACGCGACGGAGCCTGCGGCGATGTGCTAAGGACACGCCCAATATTATACGAAAGGATGATGCCATGGCCCGGGAATCGCGCCAGGAAAAGGGTTCTTCCCAAACGCTCAAGGCGGTTCTCGGCGTACGCGACCTTGTCTTCTCGGGCGCGATCCCGCCCGGCGAACGGCTGTCCGAAGTCAGCGTCAGCGAACGGCTCGGCCTGTCGCGTACCCCCGTGCGCGCCGCTCTTGCCCGGCTCGAGCAGGAAGGCATTCTCGATGCTATCCCCTCCGGCGGCTATTCGGTGCGGCTCTTCACCGAAGCCGACGTGATAGACGCGATCGAACTGCGCGGTGTGCTTGAAGGCACCGCCGCCCGGCTTGCCGCCGAACGCGGAGTACCCCCAGCAAAGCTCGCTGCTTTCAAGGCTCTTGTCCGGAAACTTGACGAGGTCGTCGCCGTCCCTCCGGAGACGATGGACCTCGACGCCTATATCGCCCTCAACGCCGAGTTTCACGAGATGCTGGGCACGTTGTCGGGCAGTCGCATCGTCCAGCGCGAGATCGAGCGCGTGATGCATTTGCCTTTTGCCGGCCCAAGTGCATTTCTGAACGCCCAGACCAGCGTGCCCGCCTTCCGCGCCTCGCTTGGCGTCGGCCAGGCGCAGCATCGCGCCATCGCTCTGGCCATCGAGATGCGCGAGGGTTCCCGCGCCGAGGCGGTCACGCGCGAGCATGCGCGGCTGGCGCGGATCAACCTTGACTTTGTCATGAAGGACAAGGACCTGATCGAGCGGGTGCCGGGCCTCGTTCTGGTTGCCGGCTGATCCGCCGCCACATCCTTCACGGGCTTTTCCTTCGAAAAGTTCTACTATATAACAATTACCGGTTCTTTTTGGGAGGAAACCCGACATGCGTAAGCTGAAATCGCTGCTTCTTGCCGCGGCGGCCCTTGGGGCGATGACCGCGGCGTCCTATGCGCAGGAGGTGACGCTACGCCTCCATCAGATGCTGCCTCCACAGGCGACGATTCCAGCCAAGGCGCTGACGCCCTGGCGCGAGAAGGTGATGGCGGATTCGGGCGGCCGCATTCAGATCGACCAGTTCGACGCCATGGCGCTCGGCGGCACGCCGCCGCAGCTCGTCGATCAGGTGAGCGACAGTGTGGTCGATCTGATCTGGACCGTCATCGGCTACACGCCGGGCCGCTTCCCTTCGACGGAAACATTCGAGCTGCCGTTCTTCATGACCACCGGCGAGGCGACGTCCAGGGCGTTCCACGAATACTGCGAAAAACGCTGCGTGGACGAGTTCGCCGGCATGAAGGTCATTGCCTGGCACGCCCATGGGCCGGGTCTCATTCACTCTAAGACGCCGGTCAATACGCTTGAGAACATGCAGGGGCTGAAGATTCGCGGCGGCTCACGCGTCATCAACCAGATGCTCGAGGCGCTGGGCGCCACCCCTGTCGGCATGCCCGTTCCGGCGGTCTCCGAAGCGCTGTCGAAAGGCGTCATCGACGCGACGACCATCCCGTGGGAGGTGACGCCGTCCCTGCGGGTCTCCGAACTTGTCAAGAACCACACAGGCTTCTCCGGCTCTCACGGCCTTTACACGCAGACCTTCGTCTTCGCGATGAGTCAGGCCTCCTACGACAAGCTGCCTGAAGACCTGAAGGCGATCATCGACGCCAATTCCGGCATCGAGACGGCGGCGATGTTCGGCCGGGTGATGGACGAGGGGGATGCCGGTGGTCTCAAGATCGCCCAGGACCTCGGCAACAACATCATCACGCTGGACGAAGCCGAGACCCAGCGCTGGAAGGATGCCGCTACGCCGCTGATCGACGCCTGGGTTGCGGAGATGACCGCGAAGGGGCTCGACGCGGCGGCGATGGTTGCGGAAGCGCAGGAACTCATCACCAAGCACACGCCGTAGATGCAGGCGCCGCGTTTGCTTCGTGGCCGGCGGCGTGCCGGTCACGGTGCTATTCTTCGACGATGACCAGTTCGAACGTGACGCAGACCGGATTGCTGCCGCGCGCGAGCAGTCCTTCGTGGATGTCGCCGTCCATGTCGACCAGCGCGACGTCCAGTTCGCAGCGCCCCTCGACAACCGTCCCGCGCCGCACCATCACCTCAGTGGCGTAGGACGCAACATGACTGCCATCGGCGAAGTCCACGCCCACAAGGCTGCCGACGCCGAACACCGACGCATTCAGGAAGCCGTGGCTTTGGCATACGCGTTCGATCGCGGCAGAGATGTCGCCATTCGGCCGCATCGTGCATGCCAGTGCTCGCGCGGATGACGGCGACGCGCCGGTTCCCCCTGCCGCTTCAGCAGAGAACAGCTTGAAGTTGGTTTCGGCGTCGTCCCGGGCCACGAAAGCGGCACCGTCGAGGCCCCAACCTTGTACGTCGCAATCCCGGGCCACGATCGCCTCATGCGGCAACAGGTGCCCCGCCAAACGGGTGCCATCGCCCCCTCTCCAGATGCCGTGGCAGTGGATGAAGGGCTCACCGTCCCGGATGCCGGCGATGACGCCCGCCCGTTCCACGGTGACGATGCCTGCCGGCGAACGTGTGTCGCTGTACCAAGCGGCATGCGAGGTATCGGGTGAAGCGGCCGGGATGACATAATGCATCGGCGCGATCGCGAGCCCGTCGAGATCGACATAGCCGGATGCGTACCCGGCCTCGGCCAGCCCGCTGGTAACCGCCGAGTTGACGCTCTGCCCTGCCTGCAGGCGCAGGACCAGCGGCACGGCGCGGCCGGCAGCGACCCTTTCCCGTACTGGCGCAACCGGGCCGGGATGACGGATCGAGCGCATCGCCATCAGCCCGCCAGCCCCGCGGTGACGAAGCCGCCGTCGACAGCCAGCACCTGGCCGTTGACATAGGCTGCATCGTCGGAAAGCAGGAACGCCACCGCCGTCGCGATCTCGTCCGGTTGACCGTAGCGGCGCAGCGGCACCCGCTCGTGCCACTGGCGGCGTACGTCGTCGGTGTGGACGGCGCGCGCCAGCGGCGTATCGATCGGCCCCGGCGCGACCGCATTGACCCGGATTCCGCTCGGGCCAAGTTCGTTCGTCATCACCAGCGTCAGAAGGTTCTGTCCGCCCTTGGAAGACCCGTAGGCGCTGCGCCCCTTATTGCCCATCAGGCCGGAGATCGAGGTGATGTTGACGATGGAGCCGC
>JAEWFU010000367.1 GCA_023388675.1 Pseudomonadota bacterium
GTCAGCGTCGTCTTGCCGGAATTCTTCCACCCGGCAATGCCGATCACCCTTTGCGCCAAGCCGCTGTCCTCCGCGTCAGATTTCGCCCGCCTTGCGCGCGACATGCATGACATAGAGCGCAGCAACCACTGCCGCCACGGTGGAACATAGCATGACGACGAGCAACGGCCAGGGGCCGGTATCCGGCCCGAGGAGCGCGCCTGCCACCATCGCCAGAACCGCGCCCCCGCCGATCTGCATCGAACCGCCGAGACCCGAAGCGCTGCCGGCCAGATGTGGGCGCACGCTGACGATGCCGGCATTGGCGTTGGGCAGGGTCATGCCGTTGCCAAGCCCGACGAGCACCGTGGGTCCGAACAGCGACAACGGGTGGTAATAGCCGGCGCCGAACAGGATGAAGGATGCGATCATGCCGATTACCGCCGCGATGCAGCCGGCCAGCATCATCGTGTTGAGGCCGACCCGGCGCGAGAAGCGGCCGGACAGGAAATTGCCTGCCATGTAGCCGATCGAGATGATGGCGAAGTAGAAACCGTACTGGGCCGGGCCGAGATGCAGCATCTCGGTCGAAACATAGGGACCGCCGCCGAGGAAGGCGAAGAAGCTGCCGGAAGTGCAGGCCGCCGTCAGCGTATAGCCCCAGAAACGGCGGGAACGCATCAGTTCGGGATAGCTCTTCACCTGCGCGAGCAGGCTCGACGAGCGGTTGTGGTTTGTCTCGCCGAGATCGAAGAAGACGACGATAAAGGCCAGGACGCCGAAGCCGAGCGTCAGCAGGAACGACGCCTGCCAGCCGTAGAGTTCGTCCAGTATGCCGCCGATAGCCGGCCCGATCATCGGCACCACCGACATGCCCATGGTGATATAGCCGATCTTGCTGGCGGCCTCGTCGGTGCCGACCGTGTCGCGCACGATCGCCCGAGACAGCACCATGCCGGCGGCGGCGAAAGCCTGCAGCAGGCGCGCGGCAAGCAGAAGCTCGATGGTCGGCGCGTAGATGGTCGCGGCCGAACCGAACAGGAAAACTCCGAAGCAAGTCAGCATCACCGGGCGGCGACCGAACCGGTCCGAGGCGGGACCGATCACGAGCTGCAGCCCGGCGGTGGCGACCAGATAAAGCGAAATGGCTAGCTGGACCACGGCATAATCGGCGTCGAAATAACGGGCGATGCCGGGCAGCGACGGCAGGAACACGTTCATCGCCAGCGAGCCGGTGGCGGTGGCGATGACCAGCGTCAGGATATGCGGCGGTGTGTTTCTGTCGAAAATAGGCGATGACATGATTGCAAACCTTACAGCCCGTCGGGGGCCATGTTCGGTCCGGTGCTTTCCGCCGCCGGCTTTTCGCGGCCTACCCTGCGCTCGCGATAGAGCGTGTAGAGGCCGGAGCCGACGACGATCGACGCGCCGAGGATCATGACGCCGTCGGGGACGTCGCCGAAGATCAGGTAGCCGAGCAGGATCGCCCAGATCAGTGCCGTGTAACGGAACGGCGCCACGAAGGAGATGTCGCCGAGCCGCATCGCCATGATGATGAACTGGTAGCCGACCAGCACCAGCACGGCTGCCGCCGCCAGCAGACCAACCTCGCCAGTCGTCATCGGCGTCCAGCCGCCGAATACCGGGATCAGAAAGGCGCCGACGATGGTGATCGCCGCTGAGGTGAGCGTCGAGACCAAAAGGGACGGCACCTCATCCGGTATCTGCTTTGTGGCGAGATCGCGGACGGCGCAGAACAGCACGCACACGAGGGCCAGCAGCGAATAGGCGTTGAAGCCTTCGAGGCCCGGCCGGACGATAATCATCACGCCGGTGAAGCCGGCGGCGATCGCCAGCCAGCGCCGCCAGCCCACCGTCTCGCCGAAGAAGAGCGCGGCCCCCATGGTGACGGCCAGCGGCAGCGCCTGCAGTACGGCGGAGATGTTGGCGAGCGGCATCCTGGTCAGCGCGATCAGGAACAGGACGGTCGCGACGAGTTCTCCGGTCACGCGCAGGGCCACCATCGGATGAGCCGCCTGGCGCGGCATGCGCAGCGCGCCCTGGCTCCAGGCCAGCGCGCCGATCATCAATGTTGCGAACAGGCCGCGCACCAGCATCACCTGACCCTGGTTCATGGTGCCGACAAGCGTCTTCGTGATCGCGTCGTTGATGGTGAAGCCCGCCATCGAAATGACGATGAAAAGCGAGCCGCGCAGGTTCGGGGAGAGTGGCAAGGGCAGGTCCGGTGATTCTGTATTGGCACAGACCTATGGCCCAAGGCGGACCAAAGCAACGGACAGCCCTGTCGAATGATGAGGCCATGATGGCCGGGCGGGCGCGCTCAGCCGCCAGTCACGCTCATATGGCGGGCAACGGCGGGCTTGCGGGTGCGGCGGTCGATGACGAAGTCGTGGCCTTTCGGCTTGCACCCGATCGCCTCGTCGATGGCGTTGGAAAGCAGTTCGTTGCCTTCGGAAGCGCGCAGCGCCGCGCGCAGGTCGGCATCGTCGTCCTGACCCAGGCACATATAGAGCATGCCGGCGCAGGTCAGCCGCACGCGATTGCAGCTTTCGCAGAAATTATGCGTCAGCGGCGTGATGAAGCCCAGCCGCCCGCCCGTCTCGGCAATCTCGACGTAGCGTGCCGGGCCGCCGGTCTTGTAGGGTATGTCGGTCAGCGTGAAGCGGCGTTCGAGGTCGGCGCGCAGTTGCGACAGCGGCAGGTACTGGTCGGTGCGGTCGGCATCGATCTCGCCCATCGGCATCGTCTCGATGACGGTCAGATCCATGCCGCGGCCATGCGCCCAGCGCAGCATCTCCGGCAGTTCGGTGTCGTTGAAGCCCTTGAGGGCCACCGCGTTGATCTTGATCTTCAGGCCGGCGGCCTCTGCCGCCTCGATGCCCGCCATCACCTTGGAGAAGTCGCCCCAGCGGGTGATCGTGCGGAACTTGTCGGGATCGAGCGTGTCGAGCGAGACG
This sequence comes from Pseudomonadota bacterium, assembly GCA_023388675.1. Lineage (GTDB taxonomy): Bacteria > Pseudomonadota > Alphaproteobacteria > Rhizobiales > Rhizobiaceae > Aerobium. Next base: position 2,958 of record JAEWFU010000367.1, read on the forward strand.
TTGATGCGCTTCACGCCGCAATCGGCGAGTTCCTGCGCGAATCGGGAAAGCTGCGAGCCGTTGGTCGTCAGCGTCAGTTCCTCGAGCGCGCCGGTCTCCAGATGCCGGGAAAGCTGGCGGACGAGGTGCATGATGTTCTTGCGCACCAGCGGCTCGCCGCCCGTCAGCCGCAACCTGCGCACGCCCTTTTCGATGAAGACGGTGCAGAGC
>JAEWFU010000273.1 GCA_023388675.1 Pseudomonadota bacterium
GCGCCTGCGCGACGTCGTCGACGGATGGCGTCAGCCCGGTACCGATGGCCCAGACCGGCTCGTAGGCGATGACGGCGGTGGCGTGGGTTGCGCCATGCGGCACCGAACCGGCGATCTGGCGCGACAGAACGTCGAGGGTCTGTCCGGCTTCTCGCTCGGCCTGCGTCTCGCCGATGCAGATGACCGCGACGATGCCAGCCCGCCAGGCAGCTTCGGCCTTGGCGCGCACGTCCGCGTCGGTTTCCCCGTGGTCGGTGCGCCGCTCCGAGTGGCCGACGATGACGGCGGAAGCGCCCGCATCCTTGAGCATCTCGGCCGAAATGTCTCCGGTATGCGCGCCCTTTTCCTTCGCGTGGCAATCCTGCCCGCCGGACTTGACCGGAGTCCGGTGGAGAATTTCCGACGCCCGCCACAGCAGCGTCGCGGGAACGCAGACAAGTGCCTCGGTTTCGGCTTCAAGTCCCTTCATGAAGCCGTTGCCGATCGAGACCAGCTCGCCAAGCGCGGCGCTCGTGCCGTTCATCTTCCAGTTGCCGGCAACCAGCGGGCGGATACCTGGTGTCATCGCGCGTGTTCCCTTCCTTCGGTCTCGAGGCTAGGTTCTCCTACCAAAAACCGGGCACAAAGCAATCGACACCGGCCGGGAAGGACGGTATTGCCGAGGCTCACATCAGGTAACCGGAAGAAGATATGCTCGATTCCCTCAGAAACGCCGCCAAATCCTGGATCGCCAAGCTGCTTCTCGTGATGCTGGTGCTCAGTTTCGCGGTCTGGGGCATTTCCGGACAGATTTTCGGCGGCCTCGGCTCCAACGTGCTGACCGCAGGCAACACGCGCGTATCGATCCTCGAATACCGCCTCGCCTACGATCGCCAGCTCTCGCTGCTGTCGCAGCAATTCGGCGTGCCGGTGACGCGCGAGCAGGCGCAGCAATTCGGCGTCGACAACCGCGTGCTGTCGCAACTCGCCGCCGGGGCCGTGCTCGACGAACAGGCGCGCGAAATGCGGCTCGGCCTTTCGCGCGACCGGCTGGCGGCGATGACGGCCGAGGATCCGGCCTTTCAGGGAGCTGACGGACGCTTCGACCGCAACCAGTTCGATTTCGTGTTGCGCCAGATCGGAATGCGGCCGGAAGATTACCTGAAGAACCGCGAGCAGGCTGCCGTGCGCCAGCAGATCATCGAAGCGGTGTCGGACGGCATGACGTCGCCGGACGCGTTCCTGCGCGCCGTCTCGCTCTACCAGGGCGAGGACCGCACCGTCGACTACATCGTCTTGTCGAGGTCGCTGGTGGAGCCGATCGAGGAGCCGGCGCAGGATATACTGGAAGCGTATTTCGAGGAGAACAAGGCTAATTACGCCGCGCCGGAATACCGGCGCATCTCCTATGTCAAGCTGGAACCAGCCGATATCACCGATCCGGCCGCGATCCAGCCGGAGGAAGTGCAGCGCTACTACGAGGAAAACGCCGCGCGCTTCACGTCCCCCGAACAGCGCAAGATCGAGCAGCTCGTCTTTGCCGATGCCGCAACGGCGCAGACCGCAGTGGACAAGATCCGTGGCGGCGCAACCTTCGAGGAGATCGTCGCCGAGCAAGGCAAGACGATGGGCGACGTCGTGCTGGGCACGTTCAGCAAGGATGATGTAGCCGACCCCGCAATTGCCGAGGCCGCGTTTGCCCTGACCGAAGGCGACGTCAGCGACGTGGTCGACGGCGCATTCGGCTCGCTCCTCGTAAGGGTCCCGGAAATCCAGCCGGCAAAGGTTCAGCCGCTGAGCGAAGTCGAACAGCAGATTCGCGACGATATCGCGCTCGGGGAAGCGACCCGCATCCTGGACGATGTCTATGTGGGCTACGAGGATGCGCGCGCCGGCGGTGAAACGATGGCGGAAGCTGCCGCCCGCAACCGGCTGAAGGTCGTGACGGTCGAGGCAGTCGACCGCAGCGGCCGTACGCCGGAAGGCACGATCCTGACCGACCTGCCCGAATCGAACGACCTGCTCCAGGAAGCATTCGACAGTGAAGTCGGCGTCGAGAATTCGCCGCTCAATACAGGATCGTCGGGGTACCTTTTCTATGAGGTCGATGATGTCACGCAGGCACGCGACCGCACGCTCGACGAGGTTCGCGATCAGGTCGTCACCGACTGGAGGGAAAACGAGGTCGCAACGAGGCTTGCAGCCCGTGCCGAGGAAGTCGAAAAACAGGTTGCCGACGGCAAGGCCCTGACCGAGGTCGCGGAGGAGCTCGAACTCGAGGTGCAGGTCCGGCGCGGACTGAAGCGCGACGCCAACGACGCGGAACTCGGCGATGCAGGCGTCGCCGCCGTCTTCTCAGTGGCACGTGGAGAAACTGGCCTCGCACCGGCGCAGGACGGCGACGCACAGGTCGTGTTTCGCGTAACGGACGTGCTGGTGCCGGCCGATGCAGGCCCCGGTGCCCTGCCCGCCGACATGCGCGATCGTTTCGCATCCGCGATTTCGGACGACCTGCTGGACCAGCTCGTTGCACGCCTCCAGACCGAATACCCGGTGACGATCGACCGTGGTGCCGTGCAGCAGGCGCTGAGCTTCTGAGCGGCGCCATGAGCGACTTCAAGACCCACATAGCCAAGGTTGCGAACGGCACGCCGTTGTCCTTCGAGGAGGCGCGCGAGGCGTTCAGCATCATGATGTCTGGCGAAGCAACGCCCAGCCAGATCGGCGGCTTCCTGATGGCGCTTCGTACGCGCGGCGAAACGGTGGACGAGATTTCCGGCGCGGTGGCCACCATGCGCGCCAAGATGCTGCCTGTCCGCGCGCCGGCCAACGCCATCGACATTGTCGGCACTGGCGGCGATGCGTCGGGCACCTACAATGTTTCCACCTGTGCCGCCTTCATCGTTGCCGGGGCCGGGGTGCCCGTCGCCAAGCACGGCAACCGCGCGCTCTCCTCGAAGTCGGGCGCGGCCGATGCGCTTGCCGCCCTCGGCGTCAACATCGAGATCGGAGCCGAAACCATTGCGGCCTGCATCGAGGAGGCCGGGCTCGGTTTCATGTTCGCGCCGGTCCACCATTCGGCGATGCGCCATGTCGGCGCGTCGCGCGTCGAACTCGGCACCCGCACGATTTTCAACCTGCTTGGGCCCCTTTCGAACCCTGCGGGGGTCAGACGCCAACTCGTCGGTGTGTTCGCCCCGCAATGGGTGGAGCCGATCGCAGAAGTGCTCAAGGCACAGGGTTCGGAAGCCGTATGGGTCGTGCATGGCGATGGCCTGGACGAGATGACCACCGCGGGCACGACGATGGTTGCGGCGCTCGAGAACGGCAAGATCCGCACCTTCGAGGTGCAGCCCGAGGAGGTCGGTCTGGCACGTGCAAAGCCCGAAGACCTGAAGGGCGCCGATGCCGCACACAACGCAAAGGCGCTTCGCGGCGTGCTATCCGGCGACAAGGGAGCCTACCGAGACATCGCCCTGCTCAACGCGGCCGGCGCGCTGATCGTGGCCGGCAAGGCACGTACCCTGGCGGAAGGCATGGAGCTTGCAACCCGCTCCATAGACAACGGCTCGGCGGCATCCGCGCTCGAACTGCTGGTGCATGTCTCCAACCGGGCAGGTGCGGCATGACCGATATTCTGCGCAAGATCGAGGCCTACAAGCGCGAGGAGATCGCTGCCGCCAAGGCCGTGCTTCCTCTTGCCGAGGTAAAGGCGCGCGCGGCCGACCAGACCCCGCCGCGCGGCTTCCGCAAGGCGCTGGAGGCAAAGCATGAAGCCGGCCGGTTCGCGCTGATCGCCGAGATCAAGAAGGCGAGTCCCTCGAAGGGCCTCATCCGTGCCGATTTCGACCCGCCGGCGCTTGCGCACGCCTACGAGCAAGGGGGCGCTGCGTGCCTGTCGGTGCTGACCGACCGGCCATCGTTCCAGGGCGCGCCTGAATTCCTGACCGAAGCGCGAGCCGCCACCGCCCTGCCCGCGCTGCGCAAGGATTTCATGTTCGAGACCTATCAGGTTCACGAGGCGCGAAGCTGGGGGGCGGATGCGATCCTCGTCATCATGGCAAGCCTGTCCGACGACGAGGCGAAGGCGCTGGAGGACGAGGCGCACGGGGCCGGCATGGACGTGCTTGTCGAGGTGCATGACGAGCCGGAACTGGATCGCGCGCTGAAGCACCTGTCGTCGCCGCTTGTCGGCATCAACAACCGCAATCTGCGCACGTTCGAGGTGAGCCTCGAAACCTCGGAGCGGCTGGCCGCGCGCATCCCCGAAGACAAGCTTATCGTCGGCGAGAGCGGTATCTTCACTAATGCCGACTGCGCGCGCCTGGCTCGCTCCGGCATCTCCACTTTCCTCGTCGGCGAAAGCCTGATGCGGCAGGCCGATGTTGCCGGCGCCACGCGGTCGCTGCTCGGGCTCGACACGCAACGGCTCGCAGGCTGACGCCGTGAGCGGCCTCACGCATCTCGGCGCATCCGGCGAGGCCAACATGGTCGATGTCGGCGGCAAGCAGGAGACTGAGCGCACGGCGGTTGCGCAAGGCGCGGTGACGATGCAGCCCGCGACGCTGGCCATGATCCTCGCCGGCGACGCCAAGAAGGGAGACGTGCTTGGCACGGCCCGCATTGCCGGCATCATGGCCGCCAAGCGGACGCACGAGCTGATCCCGCTCTGCCACCCGCTCCTGCTCACCAAAGTGTCGGTCGAGATCGAGCCCGACCATGACCTGCCCGGCCTGCGCGTCACGGCGCTCGCCCGCGTAACCGGCAAGACCGGCGTTGAAATGGAAGCGCTGACGGCCGCCTCCGTCGCCTGCCTGACGATCTACGACATGGCCAAGGCCGCGGACCGCGCCATGAGCATTTCCGACATCCGCTTGGTGAAAAAGTCTGGCGGCAAGTCTGGCGACTACCGGCTGCAGGACGTCTGACATGGCCGGGCTGCTGCCTGTCGACGACGCGCTGCACCGGCTGCTGGACGATGTGACGGCCCTGCCTGCCGAACGCGTTCCCGTCGGCGAGGCGGCGGGGCGTGTGCTGGCCGCCGCGATCGAGGCACGGCGGACGCAACCGCCCTTCCCCGCTTCGGCGATGGACGGTTATGCGGTGCGCGCCGCGGATATCGCCGACCAATCCACTGCTCTGACGGTTATCGGGCAGTCGATAGCCGGCAAGCGATTTGCGGGCTCGGTCGAGATCGGCCAGGCCGTGCGCATCTTTACCGGTGCCCCGGTGCCTGATGGGGCGGACGCGGTTCTACTGCAGGAAGATGCCGAGCCGGACGAAGACGGGCGAACGATCCGCGCCAGGGAAGCGGTTGCGCCCGGTCGCCACATCCGTGCTGCCGGGCTCGATTTCCGGGCCGGCGACGTCCTGTTGCCGAAAGGCCGGGTACTCGACGCGGCAGCGCTGTCGCTCGCCGCAGCTGGCAATCACCCGGTCCTTTCGGTGGTGCGCGCGCCGCTGGTGGCGATCCTGGCGACGGGCAGCGAGTTGCTGCCGCCCGGATCGGAACCGGGCCCCGACCAGATCATCGCATCGAACGGCTATGGGGTCGCTGCGTTGGCGCGCGACGTCGGCGCGCGCGTGCTGGACCTCGGGATCGCGCCCGACGACCGCGACGTCCTCGCCGACCGCATTCGCGACGCGATCTCGGCCGGTGCCGACGTCATCGTGACGCTCGGAGGGGCGTCGGTCGGCGACCACGACCTCGTCCGCGAGGTGCTTACGGGCGAAGGCATGGCGCTCGACTTCTGGAAGATCGCCATGCGTCCCGGCAAGCCGCTGATGTTCGGCAGGTTGGGCGAGACCCGCGTTCTCGGCCTACCGGGAAATCCGGTCTCCAGCCTCGTCTGCGCGCATCTGTTCCTGAAACCGCTGCTCGCGAAGCTCGGCGGCCGCACACATGTTGCCGACATCCGCGACGCCGTCCTTGGCGACGCCATGAAGGCCAACGATCACCGTCAGGATTATGTCCGCGCGGCGGCGGCGCACGAGGACGGCCACCTCGTCGCAAGGCCGTTCGCGGTGCAGGACTCCTCGATGCTGACGACGCTGGCGCAAGCCGATGCGCTCATCATACGCGAGCCGAATGCTGCAGCTTCCGAGGCGGGAGACGCCTGCCGCGTCCTGATGCTGCGCCGAGCGCTCACGTGACGCCGTGAGACCAAGCCAGGCCCCAAGTTCACGGTAATTTAAGCTGTTGCGGAACACAACTGGAACAGATAGTGTTTGTTCTGGTTTTGTTTATGGGCTGATTCCCGAAAGAGGCAACAGAATGCTGACGCGCAAGCAACATGAACTGCTTCTCTTCATCCATGAAAGGCTGAAGGAAACCGGCATTCCCCCTTCCTTCGACGAGATGAAAGAGGCGCTCGATCTCGCATCCAAGTCGGGTATCCACCGGCTGATCACTGCGCTCGAGGAGCGCGGCTTCATTCGACGCCTGCCAAACCGGGCGCGGGCACTGGAAGTCCTGCGGCTGCCGGATTCGATCGCGCCGGGCCTGAATGCGGCGAGGAAATTCTCGCCCAGCGTCATTCAGGGCAGCCTCGGGCGCAGCCCGGAGCCATCGCGCATCCAGGCAGCCAGTAATGATGACGATGCCGGGGCCGCCGTTACCATTCCGGTGATGGGCAGGATCGCGGCGGGCGTGCCCATCGAGGCCATCCAGCACAAGACGCACTCGATCAGCGTGCCGCCGGAGATGCTTTCCGGCGGCGAGCACTATGCGCTTGAGGTCAAAGGCGACTCGATGATCGACGCCGGCATCTTCGACGGCGACACCGTCATCATTCGCGACGGCCAGACCGCCAATCCCGGCGACATCGTGGTCGCGCTGGTGGACGATGAGGAAGCAACTCTCAAGCGGTTCCGGCGCAAGGGCGCCTCGATCGCGCTGGAGGCCGCAAATCCCGCCTACGAAACCCGCATCTTCGGCCCCGACCGCGTGAAGGTGCAGGGCAGGCTTGTCGGGCTGATCCGGCGGTATTGATCGGATCAAGCTGCATTCTTCGAGGCGGGCCTTCGACGAGTTCGCATCTCAGGATGAGGACTGCTGTATATCAAACCTGCGCGCGGTTGGATTGATCAAACCGCTTCGCTCATCCTGAGGCGCGAGCCCCGGGTCTTGCCTTCGACAAGCCCGAGGACAGGCTCCGCGAGCCTCGAAGGACGCACCGACCGGTGCTTTGCGCGAAGGTGTTGCGATTGCATGGCGAGGTGTTATTCGCCTTGCGACTTCTGCCAGGGTGGAAGCCCCCTCGCCTCCCGCGAATATCGCCGGTGCGCATGCCAGGGCCGATAAGGTTCACGGATCGCGAAACGGATTTTCGGGTGTAACGCCGGTCTTGCGGAAGAGCGATCCATGTCGCTGGCGTCTGTGCCAAGGCTTGCGTCGGATTCGCGTTTGTCCCCTGTGGCCTCCTGTTTCTCGAACACGATTTCGGCGCTGCCGCGGCGCGCGAGGTCGCGCTTGTTGACGACCGCGACGCTACTGTCGCGACAGGGATTGCTCGCGGTGGCGTCGTTAACGACGATCAGGCTTGCAAAGGAACACGCCGTCGCCGCAGCCGCCTCGCCATCGGCGTGTACGACAAAGGCACCGCTGCCATGGCGTGCCACGCAAAGCCCGTCGCCGCACCGGAAGGGCATCTCGCCTTGAGCGTCGATCGGAGCGCCATGGAGCTGTCCGGCATCGCTCTCGACCGGCCGCATCACATTGCCGGCATTCGCAGCCCGCTGCCAGT
>JAEWFU010000375.1 GCA_023388675.1 Pseudomonadota bacterium
CTGGTCGATCTCGGACTGCCGGTCGCCATGCAGGACTATGACGTTGCCCTGAAGGCGGCCTTCGAAGACGTCTTTGGTCCCACGGCCACCTCGCCCGGCCCTCACATGGAGCCGATCAGCAGTGCCATCGCGGTGACAAAGGCGCTCATGGTGACGAGCGAGAGGACATCCTGAACGAACTCGGCCATTTTCTCTCTCCTGTATCCGTTGTGTATCCTTTATGTTTCTATTTTGTTCTCATGTCAAGCGTGCGAATCACGATGCGCCTGCACAGATGTGCCCGCGTCAACAGAGCGCCACGGCCGAGGGCCGGACGAGTTCTCGAATTCAGTTCGCAGGAGACTGTTGAGACAACGGGGATACTCCCGTCACCAGTGCCCTTACGGAGCAGCGGCAGATACGATCAGGCCTCTTTCAGCCCGCTCCTGAAACGGCGCGCATTGGCGACATAGCTTTCCGCGGAAAGACGCAGGCGCGCCGCCGCTTGGTCATCCAGCTCGCGCGCGACCTTGGCCGGGGCGCCGACGATCAGCGAATTGTCGGGGAAGATCTTGCCTTCGGTTATCAGCGCTCCCGCCCCGATCAGGCAGTTGCGGCCGATACGCGCGCCGTTGAGGATGATCGCGCCCATGCCGACGAGGCTGTTGTCGCCGATCGTGCAGCCATGAAGAATGGCCCGGTGGCCGATCGTACAGCCCTGCCCCACCGTAAGCGGAAACCCCATATCGGTGTGCAGAACGCAATGTTCCTGCACGTTGGATCCGTCGCCGATCGCGATCAGTTCGTTGTCGCCGCGCAGCACAGCGCCGAACCATATGCCGACCGCACGGCCTAGCCTGACCTTGCCGATCAGCGTCGCGTCGGGCGCGATCCAGGTTGTCGGCTCATCGTCGATCTGCGGTGCGTGGCCATCGAGCGCGTATACGGGCATGTCTTTCCTCCGAACGGGTGCGGATCACCCTAGGAGTCTCGACACGAGAAGTGCAAGCTCGACGGCGACAATGCCGAGGGCCATTGCCCATATGCCGGCTCCCACGGCACAAAGCATGGCTGCGGTGCTGTCGATCGCACCGGCCCGCTTGGCCGCGATCACCTCGTTTGCGAGCATGAACGGCCCGGCTGCCACCATCAGCGCTAGCGAAATGGCGAATCGCTCCCGCCTGACGAAAGGCGGGTGAAACCCGAGCCGGCGGCCGGCGGCGAGTTCGAAAGTCGCTCCCGCCAGGCCGCACAAGGTCAATCCGGCGGCAAAAGCATAAGCCATGAGAGCAAGCGAGTGCATCGTTTACGCTCCATTTACCATGAGGAAGCGATCTTCCGGAGACGATAACCGGCACCGCAGCAAGAAGGGTGCCAGGCAGGCCGTTCCGCGTCGGGACGGGCGACAACGCGAACGGGCGACGAGAGTGCGCTGACATGCTCCAAGGATCGCAAGGCGTCGAGGCCAGCCCGCCTCGTTCCCGCTTCATGGCGCGGGTGTTCCTAGGTTTTTTGGCTCTGGCCGCTCTTTCCGCCGTCATCAGCGTAGCCGGCAAATGGTGGGGCCGCTCGATAGCCATGGCCGGCCATACCGACGACACGACCATCCGTGAGGTCGTCATCGGCAACAATGTCCTGGTTGTCCCCGCCAACATGATCCGCTTCGAGACGGCCCGTCGCGACGGAGTGACCGCCCGCCTGGACCTCTACGCGCGCTGGCCGCAGATGGACGGCTACAGCAATGCCGCGCGCGACGACTTCAATCATGCCGGCGACACGCGCAGCATCCTGTTTCTGTCCTTTGACGAGCCCATCATGTCGCGCGACATGACTGGCAGGTTCGAGCCGATCTATCGCGCGCTGATCGATGGAAAAGGCCGGGCTGGACCGGGTGGTCTCACCGTCTATCGGTTCAGCGAAAAGTCAGGCTATGTCGATGAAGTGCTCGTCGTCGGCGACGAAGACGGCCCTGCCCCCTTCGTCGCGCGCTGCCTGTCGGGACCGGCTGCCCGCGAATCGCTTGCCCCTTGCGAACGCGACATCCAGGTCGCCGACGGCCTCAACCTCACCTACCGCATGCCGGCGGAGCTTGCCGGATCATGGCGCGAGGTAGACGCTGCTGTGAAGAAGTTGGCGGCCGGCCTGTTGCGGACCGGCCAATAGCGGCTCAGCCGAGGTCGATGTCGAGTATCGCCATCGAGAAATTGTAGGAGAGATCGCCGTCGTCATCGTCCCGGAAGATGATGCCGAGAAATTCGTCGCCGAGATAGAGTTCGCACGAATCGTCCTTGCGGGGACGCGCCTTCACCTGAAGCTGCGGGTTCTGGAACGTGCGCTTGAAATAGGCGTCGAGTTTCCTGATCTCTTCGGGTTTCAAACCTGCTCTCCAGTCGGCTCTCTGCTTGCGTTGCAGCGCTTCTGACACGCCGAACACAACCATGTAAAGCCCGCGCCGGAGCTTTCAAGCTGCCTGAAGGGAAGCGCGCCCGTCAGCTTTCGGCTGTCAGAAGCTGGTCCATGGCACGCGAAGGCTCGTCGCAGCCGGCCTCGCCCACGATTCGTGCCGGCACGCCGGCTACGGTCTTGTTGTTGGGGATAGATGTGAGCAGGACGGAGCCCGCCGCCACCTTGGAGCAGTGTCCGACCTCGATATTGCCGAGGATCTTGGCGCCCGCTCCGATCAGCACGCCATGGCGAATCTTCGGGTGGCGGTCGCCGCCCGTCTTGCCGGTGCCGCCGAGCGTCACGCCGTGCAGCATCGAGACATTATCCTCCACCACGGCGGTCTCGCCGACGACGAGGCCGGTCGCATGGTCGATGAAGATGCCCTTGCCGATGCGCGAGGCCGGGTGAATATCGGTCTGGAAAATGGCCGACGAGCGGCTCTGCAGATAAAGCGCGAAATCCTTCCGCCCCTTGTTCCAAAGCCAGTGCGCCAGCCGGTAGGTCTGGATCGCATGGAAACCCTTGAAATAGAGCACCGGCATCAGGAACCTGTCGCACGCCGGGTCGCGGTCGTAATAGGCTTGGATGTCGACACGAACCGTCGTGTTCCACTCCGGCGTCTCGCGCACCATCATCGCATAGGTCTGGCGGATCAGATCCGCGCCGACATCGGGATGATCGAGCCGTTCCGAGAGGCGATGGATGACCGCGCCCTCGAGGCCGTCGTGGTTGAGAATGGTGGAATAGAGAAACGCCGCCAGAAGCGGATCGCGTTCAACCGCCTCCATCGCCTCGCGCCGGACCGCCGACCAGATCGGATCGACCGGCTGGATTGCTTCGGATCGCGCAACGCTGCTGCTGCTCATCGGGGTCTCCCGTGTCAAATGCCTTGCCTTGGGCCGGTGCGAACCATAATCCCTTTGCAGTGTCAAATGAACCGCATTTTCCTGAACGCGCGTTCAATGGGATTGGTCGCATGCCGAATCACGAAATCGCGCAAACCGAGTTTCTCAAGATGGCACGCGCCGAAAACGGCGTCGTGACCGTCACAATCGACAAACCGGCCCGCAAGAACGCCATGTCGCAGGCGATGTGGCAGGCCATGACATCCCTGTTTGAAAAACTGGTAGGCGATCCTTCTGTGCGTGCCGTTATTCTGGCGGGTGCCGGAGGCGACTTCTGCGCCGGTGCAGATATCACCGAATTCGATAAGGTTCGCGGCAGCGCGGAAAAGGCGCGCGAATACGAAGCTGAAAATTCGGCCGCCTTCGCCGCAATCCGGCACTGCCCGGTGCCCACCATCGCGGCCATCAGGGGCATCTGCTTCGGCGGCGGTTTCGGCATCGCGGCGGCCTGCGACCTGCGGATCGCTTCCACCACGGCGCTGTTCAGCGTGCCGGCCGCGCGGCTCGGTCTTGCCTATCCGGTCGACGCCATGGCCGATATCGTCCATGCGCTGGGTCCGCAACTGGCCAGATATCTGGCATTTTCGGCCGCACGCCTCGACGCGCAGGCCGCACTGGACGCAAGTTTCCTTTTGGAAATCGTGGAACCGGGCGGCCTCGACCTGCGCGCGGCCGAACTGGCGGCAACGATAGCGGCCAATGCGCCGCTGTCGGTAAAGGCGTCGAAAGCCTCGATCCGCGCCACACTTACCGGCAGCGCGGTGGATGCGGCGGTTGCCGGCGAACTCGGCGACAGCACCTTTGAAAGCGCAGACTATGCCGAAGGCCGGCATGCTTTCCGCGAAAAGCGTCGCGCAAACTTCCAGGGCCGTTGAAACCGCTTGCTCATTGCTGCCAAAGCGGTGTCAGTATGCCGGCTTGCCCGCGCGGCGGTTTTCGGGTGGATGAAGCGATGACCGTTCGTAAGCTCCAGCCATGACGATTCTCGTTTCCAACCGCCAGGCCCGCCGCCATCTCCTTGCCCTTTGCGGCCTCGACGGCAGCCGGACCGGCCCGATGCGCAAGGACGGGCTTGCCGCGACGATCGCCGATCTGGGCTTCGTGCAGGTCGACAGCGTCAATGTGCTTGAGCGCGCGCACCACCACATCCTGTTCTCGCGCAGCCAGACCTATCGACGCCGCGACCTGCAGACGCTGGTGGAAAAGGACGCCGCACTGTTCGAGAACTGGACGCACGATGCTTCCATTATCCCCAGCGCGTTTTTCCCCTATTGGCGGCACCGTTTCGCGCGCGAAAAGCAGCGGCTGCGCACGCGCTGGAAGAGCCATTTCGGCAATGAAGGGTTCGACGATGATCTCGCCCGCGTGCTTGCCCGTATCGCAGACAACGGCCCGGCAATGGCGCGCGACTTCGAGGGTGACAAGCCGTCTTCAGGCTGGTGGGACTGGCATCCGTCCAAGGCTGCGCTCGAATTCCTCTGGCGCACCGGCGACCTCGCCATTGCCCGCCGCGAGGGTTTCCAGAAAGTCTACGACCTGACCGAGCGCGTGATCCCTCATGATCACCGGCGCGACGAGGTCGACCACGACGTCTTCGTCGACTGGGCATGCCGGCAAGCCCTGATGCGCCTCGGCTTCGCCACCCGCGGCGAGATCGCCGCCTTCTGGGCCCTTCTGACGCCTGCGGAAGTCGACGGCTGGATTGCCGACAACCGCGAAGAGCTGGTGCCCGTACGTATAGAGGCCGTCGGCGACGGCAAGCCGCGGACCTGCTTTGCGCTGCCCGGCGCCGCCGAGGCAGCGATGGAAGCTGCGGAAGTGCTGGACAAGGTGCGCATCCTCAGCCCATTCGACCCGCTGCTGCGCGACCGTGCCCGCGCAGAGCGGCTGTTCGGCTTCTTCTACCGCATCGAGATCTTCGTGCCGGAGGCCAAACGGCAATATGGCTACTACGTCTACCCCGTGCTGCGCGGCGAACAGGCGGTTGGACGCATCGACGTCAAGGCCAAGCGCGAGAGCGACGCGCTCGTCGTACGCGCCTTCTGGCCCGAAGCTGGCGTCCGCACGTCCAAGGTGCTTGTCTCCAAGCTCGAAGCCGAACTCGAACGCCTGCGCCGCTTCGCCGGCGTCGGGCGTGTCGAATTCGTCGATGG
>JAEWFU010000431.1 GCA_023388675.1 Pseudomonadota bacterium
CGCGTGCTCCTCGTCATGGTCCTGCCTCCCTATCAGGTCCTGACATCCAATTCGCCGATCACAGACCTCGACAGCCTGCGCAATCTCAAGCTGCGCACCACGGGCGGAGCCAAGGAAATCGCGACCACCAAGATCGGCGCGGTGCCGGTTCAGATTTCCGCGCCTGAGACACGCGATGCCTTGTCGCGCGGTACCATCGACGGTGTGCTGTTCCCGCATTCGAGCGTGCTGCCTTACGACATCCATCCGCTACTGAAATACGGCACGCAGGACGTCAATTTCGGGTCCTTCGTGGTCACATACGTGATCTCGCAGGAGCGCTGGGACGCGCTCGATGAGGACGTGCAGGCGGCGCTCGTGCAGGCCGGCGACGAAGCCATCACCAAGGGGTGTGAAGCCGCCGACGATCTCGATCTCAAGGACAAGCAGACGATTGCCGATTCCGGCGTCACCTTCGTCAGCCTGCCCGGAGAGGACAAGGCGCGCCTCGGCGAGCTGATGGGCGAGGTCAGCCAGCAATGGGCCTCCGACCTCGATGCCCGCGGGCGTCCGGGAACGGATATCCTCAACGCGTTCCGCGCTGCGCTCGAAAAGGCCGAGTGATCGCATATGAACCGCCCCGGTGCGAGCCGGGGCAGTCTTTCCATTGTAGGCAGCCATGACCTCTCGCGACGACCCTGAAGACAAACCGGCTTACCAACGCGGTTCGAGGAATCAGCTTGCGCTGGCGGGGCTGGTCGTGGCCATTGGCTTCCTGTTCAATTTCACGGCACGCGGCGTGGTCGACACCTTCATGGTGTTCATGCTGCCGCTGGAGGCCGAGTTCGGCTGGAGCCGCTCGACGCTGACCGGCGTCTATTCCGTTTATCTCATCACCGTGGGCTTGATGGCGCCGCTCTCGGGCATGATGCTCGACAAATGGGGCCCGCGCACCACTTACGGCTTTGGCCTGGGCGTCCTGATCGCCGCAACCTGGGCGGCCTCCACCACCACCGCGCTGTGGCATATCTATCTCTTCATCGGCGGCCTTTGCGGTGTCGCCGCCTCCGCGCTCGGCATGGTGCCGGCGGCGGCCCTGATCGGCCGCTGGTTCGACCGCAATATGAGCCTTGCCATCGCCATCGCCTATGCCGGTTTCGGCTCCGGCATCCTCGTCATCGTGCCGCTGGCGCAGGCGGGTATCGATGCCTATGGCTGGCGTGAGACCTATCGCCTGATTGCCATGGCACTCGTTTGCGTCGTGCCCTTGCTGCTCCTGCCGTGGGGGCGTATCCGGCAGGGGCGCGTGCGGCCGCCCGCTGCCGAGCCGCTTGCCGACCAACCGGCCATGGCGGTGTCGAGGCCAACCGGCTGGACCATACGCAGCGCGGTAAAGACACGCGAGTTCTGGCTTCTGGTGCAGGTCTTCTTCTTCACCGCCTGCGGCGTCTACAGCGTCGTCGTGCAAACCGTGCCCTACCTCGTGGAACAGGGCTATCCGCCGATTGAGGCAGCACTTGCCTTCGGCGCTTCGGGCATGCTGTCTATCTTCGGCGTCGTGTTTGCCGGGTGGCTCTGCGCGCGGTTCGGCAACCGCTTCACGGCGACGCTGTCTTTCACAGGCACTTTTCTTGGCGCCGGTGCGCTGCTTGCCTATTCGGCTGTCGCCAGCCCGTTCCTCATCTTGGTCTATGTCCTTGCTTTCGGGGTAAGCCAGGGCGCGCGCGGGCCGATCGTGTCGACCCTGACGGCGCGCATCTTCGCAAGGGGCGCGGTGGCCTCCATCTTCGGCACAATCTTCATGATGATGTCGTTCGGCTCGGCGTTCGGTGCCTGGATTTCGGGGTTTCTGCACGATGCGACCGGTGACTACCGCGCCGCCTTCATCTTCTCCGGCGTATCGATCCTGTTCGCCTGTTCGCCGTTCTGGATATCGCCGCGACTGTGCCACCCGCGCACGCTGCCGCCGCCGGCGGCATGACAATCTGAAAGGAGCCGACATGAAGCTGCTCGGAGAAGGATTTCGCTGGAACGACCTGTCGGTCGGCCAGCAGTTCCGCACATTCGGACGCACCATCACCGAAACCGATATCGTCAATTTCATATCCTGCGCCGGCATGCTGGAGTCGCTTTTCGTCGACAAGGAATACCGCGCGCAACACTCCGCTATCCCGGGCCGCCCGGCGCCGGCAGCGCTTGTCTATGCCCTGGCCGAGGGGCTTGTGCTCAACGCGACCGGGCAGGGCACGGGGCTTGCATTCCTGCACATGGAGTTGAATGTGGAGGGACCGGTTCTGGAAGGCGATACGATCCACGTCGAGATCGAGGTGATCGAGGTGCGCGCGGCGAGCAAGGGAGGCCGCGGCCTCGTGCGCACGCGCAATCGCATCGTTAATCAGCGCGGGGAAGCCGTCATCGTCTATACGCCGTTGAGGCTGATGGAAGGGCGGGCAACGGAGTGAGGCGGCGGCGGCCGCTAGCAGGAGGATACGCATGAACCTTGCCGACTGGCTGGACGCAACGGCCCGGGCGAAACCCGAGGCGCCGGCGATCTTCGAGGGGACGGAACTCTACGCGACCTATGCCGGCTTCGCGGCGCGGGTGCGTGCGCTGGCGGCAGGCTTGCAGGCCGCGCACGCCCTCAAGGCAGGCGATCGCGTCGCCGTTTTCATGAAGAACTGTCCAGCCTATCTCGAATTGTTCTATGCGATCTGGTGGTTCGGGGGCACCATCGTGCCGATCAACAGCAAGCTGCATCCGCGCGAGGCTGCGTGGATCGTCGGCGACGCCGGCGCGACGGTCCTCGTCTGCGATAGTGACGGGCTGGGTGCGGATGCCGGCTTGCCCGGCGACTGCACGCAGATCGCCATGGGTTCGTCGCAATGGTCCGCCCTTTTCGAGCGAGGCGAGGGAGATGCCGCGCCTGCCCGCGTATCGGGCGATGATATTGCCTGGTTGTTCTACACATCGGGCACGACCGGCCGGCCCAAGGGCGTCATGCTCACCCATTGGAACATGCGCGTGGCAACGCTCGCCTATGCGC
>JAEWFU010000464.1 GCA_023388675.1 Pseudomonadota bacterium
ACCTCATGGCTCGACATGCCGTCGGGCGACTGTTTCTCCTTTGCCGAGGAGGACGGCATGATCGAGACGATGGTCGATCTCGGCGACAAGGTGACGGCTGGGATGGTCGTGGCGCGCATCCACGGTATCGGCCGCACCGGCATCGCGCCTCAGGAAATCCGCGCGCAAATGGACGGCATGCTCGCCGCGCGCCACTTTCCCGGCCTCGTCAAGGCCGGCGACTGCGCCGCCGTGGTAGCGGTGCCGACCGGCTGATCTTTCACCAGTGCGACATCGGCAGGCCGGCAACCGGTGACTGGAAGAACGGGATGCGGGTTCCGCGCAGCGACCCGACATAGACCGTTTTCAGGTCCGGCGCGCCGAAGGTGACGGATGCGAACCATGGCGCGAGCTTGCCGCCGCAGGCCAGCATCAAGTCGGGGGTGACGGCATCGCGCGCAAAGGCATCGTAGAGCACCTTCGACGGCGCGGGATTGTCGTCTTCGAGGATGATCCTGAAATCGCCTTCCGGCGTGATGGCGAAGATGCGGTCCGACATCACGTGGGTTCCCCACAGATTGCCGTGGCTGTCGAAGGCGATGCCGTCGATGAAGCCGCCAGTGTCCGCAGGCCCGAAGGTTTCGCGCGCCGTGACTTCGCACCGGTCGTCGATGCGCAGCCGCGTGATGCAGCGGCCGGTCGTCTCGACCACGTAGAGCCATTCCTCCGCGGCATCGAAGCGGATTTCGTTGGTGAAGCGGAAGCCGTCGGCGACCACGCGCAGGCCGCGTTCGTCGAACACGGCGACATAGCCGTCGGCGAGGTTCGGGCTGATCGCCTGCATCCAGTTGACGATGCGGGTCGAGACCGTCAGCCACACCCGTCCCTTGCTGTCGCGCAGGACGAAGTTGACCTTGCCGATGGGCTTGCCGTCGAGCGTGTCCGCCAGCACGGATGTCTGGCCGTCCCGGGTCATCCGCTCCAGCCGGTCGGTGCCGAAATTGGAGACGAGTAAGGAGCCGTCCTCATCGAAGGCAAGGCCGTTCGGCAGCGTGCCGGTGGTGAAGCGCTCCGCTTGGTCCGCGTTGGCCGAAAAGCGTTCGTCGAGTTGCTGCGTCACCAGCCGCTGCGAACCGTCCGGCCGGATATGCACCACGCCGCCGCGCGCATCCGCGCTCCACAGGCTTCCGTCGCGTTCGGCGAGAATGCATTCTGGCCGCTGCAGCCCATCGCCGATGAAGCCGACCGTCGCCGGATCGACCTCGAAACCGTCTATCGGATTGACCGCCATCACGCTCCCTCCCGCCGCCCCGCTGCCGGGGCGGCCCTTTGCTGTCTCGGTGCTAGAACGAAACCCGGTCGCCGCCCTTGAGCGCCAGCGCGGCGCGGGCTTCCTCGGGCGTTGCGATGTCGAGGCCGAGTTCCTCGATGATGAGCCTGATCTTGCGCACCTGCTCGGCATTCGATTCGGCAAGCTTGCCGCGACCGATGTAAAGCGAATCCTCGAGCCCGACCCGCACATTGCCGCCCATAAGGGCGGCCTGCGTGGCGATCGGCATCTGGTGGCGGCCCGCCGCCAGCACCGACCACTGGTAGTTGTCGCCGAACAGCTTGTCGGCCGTTTCCTTCATAAAGATCAGGTTTTCCGGCGAAGCGCCGATGCCGCCGAGGATGCCGAAGATCATCTGCACGAAGAACGGCGGCTTGACGAGGCCCCGGTCGACGAAGTGGGCGAGATTGTAGAGATGGCCGACGTCGTAGCACTCGTGCTCGAAGCGTGTGCCGTGCTTCTCGCCGAGGTTCTTCAGGATGTACTCGATGTCGCGGAACGTGTTGCGGAAGATGAAGTCGTCCGTGCCGAGGATGTACGGCTTTTCCCAGTCGAACTTCCAGTCGCGCTCCTTGGCGGCCATCGGGAAGATGCCGAAATTCATCGAGCCCATGTTGAGCGAGCACATCTCGGGCGCGGCTTGCATCGGAGCGGCCAGCCGCTCCTCCAGCGACATGCCGAGCCCGCCGCCAGTGGTGATGTTCACCACCGCGCCGGTCGCCTGCTTGATGCGCGGCAGGAACTGCATGAAGACGGCCGGGTCCGGCGTCGGCCGGCCGGTCTCTGGATCGCGTGCATGAAGGTGCAGGATCGCCGCACCCGCTTCCGCCGCCTCGATCGACTGGCGGGCGATGTCGTCCGGCGTATAGGGCAGCGCGTCCGACATGGACGGCGTGTGGATGCCGCCGGTAACGGCGCAGCTTATGATGACTTTCCCGGTATTCTTGCTCATGTGTCTATGTCCTCCTGAAGGTCGAAAGAGAGGCCGTCAGTCCTCGATGATGGCGACGGCGCGGACGAAACCCGCCGAAGCGGCGCGGATCTTGAAGGGGAAGCACGAAATCTGGAAACCCGTCGCCGGAAGCTGTTCCAGATTGGTCAGCTTCTCGATATGGCAATAGCCGATCTCCATGCTGGCGCGATGGCCTTCCCAGATGATCGAGGGATCCTTGCTCTCGGCGAAGCGGTTGCGGGTATGCGAAAAAGGCGCATCCCAGCTCCACCCATCGGTGCCGGTCACCCGCACGCCTTGCTCGAGCAGATGCAGCGTCGCCTCGCGGCCCATGCCGCAGCCGCGATGCGTGTAGTCTGGATGACCGTAGGCGGTACCGGCGGAGGTATTGACCACGACGATTTCCAGCGGCTTCAGCGTGTGCTCGATCCTGTCGAGTTCGCGCTTCACGTCGTCGGCGGTGACGATCTGGCCGTCGGCGAAATGGCGGAAGTCCAGCTTCACGCCCGGCTGGAAGCACCAGTCGAGCGGCACCTCGTCGATGGTGATCGCGCGCTTGCCGCCATCCATGGTCGAGTGATGGTGGTAGGGCGCGTCGAGATGGGTGCCGTTGTGCGTCGTGATCTGAAGCAGCTCGATTGCCCAGCCCTCGCTGCCGGGAAGGTCTTCCTCCTTCAGGCCGGGAAAGAAGCCGGTGATCTGCCCTGCCGTGTCCTTGTGCGGAAGATAGGTGATCTTCGGCTCGTGGCCGGGCGGGTCGGAAGCGATGCCTGCCTCCAGCGGTACGGACAGGTCGATGATGCGGCGTGTCATGTTTCGGTCCTTGCAGGTTAGAGAATGCCGACGGCGATCCAGGGGAAGGCGACGACGGCAAGCAAGACGATCAGCATGATGAGCGCGAACGGAGCCGCGCCGGCGAAGATGTCGTTGAGGCCGATCGAGGGATCGTCGAGCGTACTCTTGATGACGTAGACGGAGAGCCCCATCGGCGGCGTCAGCAGACCGATCTCGACCGCCAGCACCGTGATCAAGCCGAACCAGATCAAGTCGATTCCCATCGAGGTTGCGACCGGCAGCACCAGCGGCAAAGTAATCAGCATGATCGAGGAGGAATCGAGAATGGTCCCCAGCACGATCAGCACCAGCACGAACAAAGCGATGAAGCCGTAGACGCCGATGTCGAGCGCGATCACCCATTCCGTGAGGAAGGCAGGCAGACCCGACAGCGCCAGCATGCGGCTGTACATGGTGGCCGCGATGATCAGGAAGCAGATCGACGCTGTGATATGGCCGGTCTCGAGCGAGACGTCCCACAGCGTGCGCGCGCCGATGCGCCGCTTGGCGGCTGCGATCAGGATCGCCCCCAGCGCACCGATGGCGCCGGCCTCGGTCGGCGTGAACAGGCCGCCATAGATGCCGCCCAGCACCAAAGCCACGAGCAGCAAGATCGGCAGCAGCTTGGAAACCGTATCCGAAGCGACCGACGTCTCCTCGTCCGGCGTTTCGGCGGTCAATTCGTTCGGCGTTCCGGTAAAACCCTTCCAGAAGCGCACCATCGCCCAGATGCCGACGCAATAGGCAATGGTCAGCAGGATACCCGGGCCGATGCCCGCCAGGAAAAGAGCGCCGACGGACTGTTCGGCGATGATGCCGTAGAGGATCAGCAGCAGGCTCGGCGGAATCAGCATGCCCAGCACCGAGCTGCCGGCAACGATGCCCGTGGCGAAGCGCGCCGTATAGCCGATACGTATCATCTCCGGCACGGCGACCTTGGTGAAGACGGCGGCCGACGCGATTGAGATGCCGGTGATGGCTGCAAAGATGGCGTTGGCGCCGACGGTCGCCATGCCGAGGCCGCCGCGCAGCTTGTTGAAAAGGCGATTGGCGACGTCGAACGTGTCACGGCCGATGCCGGCCCGGCTCACCACGAGGCCCATCAGCACGAACAGCGGCACGACGCCGAACAGGTAGCTCGAAATGCTCTCGCGCGCTGCCAGCGACAGGATGCGTGCCGCCTGGTCCGCATTGTCACGCAACAGCCAGATGCCCACGAAACTGACGAGGGCGAGCGAGATCGCCACGTGCAGGCCGGAATAAATCAGGACAAGGATCGCCGCGAGCGAGGCGAGACCGATCTCGACGCCGCTCATGGTTCGTTTCCTTCTCCGGCTGCTGATCTAAACGCCAGGATGAACAGGGCAAGCGCACGCATCACGAACACCGCACACAGCACGGTGGCTCCCGCCAGCACGATGAAATGGACCGGCCAGATCGGCGCGATGAACTGCCCGACGGTGCCGACGGTCTCGTTGCGGCCATAGCTGCGCAGGAACAGCGGGTAGAAGGCGGTGACGAGAACGCCCGTCAGCACCGCACCGGCAGCGTGCATGACGGCATCGACGAACAGGCCGGCACGCGGCGCGCGACGTGAAAGCTGGTTGATGAGAGCGTCGGCGCGGGTCAGCTTTCCGCGCGCCAGCGTATTAGCGAGTTGCAGGAAGACGATGCCCAGAATGGACATCGAGATGATCTCCGGCACGCCCATGATC
>JAEWFU010000484.1 GCA_023388675.1 Pseudomonadota bacterium
GTCGAGAGAGCGCTGAATGAGCGTTCGTGTGGTGAACCGGGGGCTCAATCCTCTTCGTTGAGCATTTCCTCGATACGCCGCATCTGCTCGCCCATCGCGTCGCACTGGGCGGGCGTTGACTGTGCCATAACGCGGTCGATGAGCTTCGTGTAGACCTTCAGGGCCTCCTGCAACCGGGCTTCGCCGTCGTCGGTCAGGAACAGGCGCATGACGCGCTTGTCCTTCTTGTCGCCCTCGCGCCGGATCAGCCCCTGCTTTTCGAGCTGCGGCAGAAGCATGGTGATGTTCGAGCGGCCGACCAGCAGCTTGCGCGCCACGTCGTGCTGCGACATGCCCGGATGGCGATAGATGTTCATCAGCACGTCGAGCTGGCCGAGCTTGAGGTCGAAAGGGGCAAGCGCGTGCGTCAGTTCGCGCACGACCGCCTTTTCGGCGCGCACCATAGCGATCCAATTACGGAATCGCGGATTGTCCCAGGGCAGGGCTTGTTTATTGTTCATGATTGAACTATTCTGTTCATGCTTGAACTATCTAGCGAGTCACATCCATGGCAACCGTAGGTTTCCTGCTTTTCCGTAGCGCATTCGCGCTCGCTGAACAAATCGCGCCGCGCCTGACCGGGCGCGCCGCCTTCGAGCTTTTCTGCCGCACGCCGCATCCGCAGCACGTTTCGCCGCGCGAGGCGGCCGTCCTGGGCGATGCAGCACCCTTCATGGCCGAGGCCCGCCACCACTGGCTTGCGACGCCCCACGGCTGTGTCGTCGCCCACGATTTTCGCAGCGATGCCGGGCACGGCGCGCCCGTGGTCCTCGTCATCCACGGCTGGCGTTCGCGCACCGAGCACATGCGCACCATCATCGAGAGCCTGCGCGGCGAGGGGTTCCGGGTCATCGCCGTCGACCTGCCAGGTCATGGCGCATCGCCGGGGCGGCGGCTTAATCTGGCCATAGCCGTAGCCGCCGTGCGCGCCGCCGCCGACTGGTTCGGCCCGTTTGCCGCAATCGTCGGGCATTCGTTCGGCGGAGCCGTTGCGGTCAACGCGGTGGCCGGCTCGATCCGCGGGATCGCGCCGGTGCGCACGAAACGGCTGGTCCTCGTCTCGGCGCCGAGTTCGATGCCGGCCATTTTCGAGGATTTCCGCCGCTTTCTCGGCCTCGGCACGCGAACCCAGGTCGCGCTGTCGCACGAGGTGGAGCGCGTCGCCGGCCGTCCGCTGGAAGATTTCGTCGGCGCGGATCAGCTTCGCGTGATGGATACGCCGACGCTGGTAATCCACGCGCCGGACGACAAGGAAGTATCGTTCGAGGAGGCCCGCCGTTTCGAGGCAGCCGGCGCGCGGCTGATGCGCGCGCCGGGCAGGGGGCATCGGCGCATCCTCGCCGACGACGAGGTTTCGGCTGCCATTGCCGGTTTCGCGCTCTTCGGCGAGGAGCCGGCCGCCTGAAGCCCTAGCTGGCCGGCGTTGCCGGTCAGCCGAGATTGAGCTCCTTGAAGAAATCGTTGCCCTTGTCGTCGATGACGATGAAGGCGGGGAAATCCTCGACCTCGATGCGCCAGATCGCTTCCATGCCGAGTTCGGGATATTCGACGACCTCGACCTTTTTGATGCAGTCCTGCGCAAGACGCGCGGCGGGCCCGCCGATCGAGCCGAGATAGAAGCCGCCGTGACGTCCGCACGCCTCGCGCACCTGCCGCGAGCGATTGCCTTTGGCGAGCATCACCATCGAGCCGACGAACGACTGGAACTGGTCGACATAGGAATCCATGCGGCCGGCAGTCGTTGGCCCGAAGGAGCCCGACGCGTAGCCGGCCGGCGTTTTGGCAGGGCCGGCATAGTAGATCGGATGGTTCTTGAAATAGTCGGGCATCGGCTCACCGTTTTCGAGCCGCGCGCGGATCTTTGCATGCGCGATGTCGCGCGCGACGATGATCGAGCCGGAAAGCGAAAGCCGTGTCTTTACGGGGTGTTGCGACAGCTCCTTGAGAATCGCATCCATCGGCTGGTTCAGATCGACGCGCACCACGTGCGAGGTCAGCTTGTCTTCGTCGATGTCGGGCATGTAGCGGGCCGGATTGGTCTCCAGCTCCTCGATGAAGATGCCGTCCTTCGTGATCTTGCCCCTGGCCTGCCGGTCGGCCGAGCACGAGACTCCGAGCCCGATCGGCAGCGATGCGCCGTGGCGCGGCAGGCGAATCACCCGCACGTCGTGGCAGAAATACTTCCCCCCGAACTGCGCGCCGACACCCATCTGCTGGGTGAGCTTGTGGACTTCCGCCTCCATCTCCAGATCGCGGAAGGCGTGGCCGTCCTCGCCGCCACTCGTCGGCAGGCCGTCGAGGTAGCGCGTGGAGGCGAGCTTCACCGTCTTCAGGTTCATCTCGGCGGAGGTTCCGCCGATGACGATGGCGAGGTGATAGGGCGGACAGGCGGCCGTGCCCAGCGTCAGTATCTTCTCCTTTAGGAAATCGACCATGCGGTCATGTGTCAGCAGCGACGGCGTGCCCTGGTAGAGAAAGGTCTTGTTAGCCGAACCGCCACCCTTGGCGACGAACAGGAATTTGTAGGCGTCCTCGCCTTCCTCGTAGATGTCGATCTGCGCCGGCAAATTGTTGCGGGTGTTCTTTTCCTCGAACATCGACAGCGGCGCGAGCTGCGAAT
>JAEWFU010000494.1 GCA_023388675.1 Pseudomonadota bacterium
TCTATCGGGGGTCCGAGGCGATCGCCGACAAGTCGGTGCGCGATCAGCTCCACCAGTGGGAGGCGCAGGGTTACGGCAACCTGCCGGTCTGCATGGCGAAGACGCAGTATTCGTTCTCGACCGACCCGAACCTGCGCGGCGCGCCGACCGATCACGTCGTGCCGGTGCGCGAGGTTCGGCTGTCTGCAGGTGCGGGCTTCGTCGTTGCCATCTGCGGCGAGATCATGACGATGCCGGGACTGCCGAAATCGCCGTCCTCCGAGCGCATCTTCCTCAACGAGCAGGGGCAGATCGAAGGGCTTTTCTGAGACCGGCGGGCTTCGGGTGCCGCGTCATTTTTCGTGCGTCCTTCGACAAGCTCAGGATGAGGGATGTTGTGCGTCCAATCCGCAGGAGGTGGTCGGGCGCAAACCGTCCTCATCCTGAGCTTGTCGAAGGACGCACCTATGCATGTCGCTCGATTGTCGCTCTGTCTCTGGCGCGGCGATGCGTCTCGTTCTAAATGGTGCGCATGAAGGCACGCATCACCGATCTCGTTCGCGGCATGCGCGACATGCGCTTTTCAACCGTGCCGGTTCTGCTGGTGGCGGTCGTCGCCTGCAGCGCCTACATCTTCCTCGCCATCGCCGACGAGGTGAGCGAGAACGAGATCGCGCGGATCGACAGTGCGCTGCTGCTGATGTTTCGCGACCCGACGGACAGCGCGCGGCCGCTTGGGCCCGGTTGGCTGGTGGAGACGATCACCGAGATCACGGCGCTGGGCGGCTACCCCGTCCTGGTCGTTCTGGTGGCCTCGGTGCTGGGGTTCCTGCTGGTTATCGGCCGATACGGGCCGGCGTTGTTCGTGTTCCTGTCGATCGTATCCGGAACCGCGCTGGGCCAGTTTCTCAAGATGCTCTACGATCGGCCGCGGCCCGATATCGTCGATCATCTCGTGCAGACGCATACGGCGAGCTTCCCGAGCGGCCATGCGACGATGAGCGCGTTGGTCTATCTCACGCTCGCAACGCTGATCGTCCGTCTCGTAGACAGTCTTGCAGCGCGCATCTACGTCATCTGCGTTGCCGTGCTCCTGACCATCATGGTGGGCTTCAGCCGCGTCTATCTCGGCGTCCACTGGCCGAGCGACGTTGCAGCCGGCTGGGCGCTGGGTGCTGCCTGGGCGAGCTTGACCTGGCTCGTGGTCAGCGGTCTGCGGGCGTTCAACCGATCTCGCGAAGCGGCCTGAATTCCTCCATATCATCGAATACGCAGAAGGCGGGCACGTCGAGCTCTATGCCTTCGGGCAGCGCGTCGAGCAGCGTCTTCATCTCGGCGAGCGCCGGCAGATAGGTCGCTTCGGCCTCCGGCGGCAGCCAGTCGAGTTGATAGGCGAGCGTGATGTGGAAGGTGTAGTCGTCGTGGTCCGGGTGGCGATAGCCGAGGCGCTTCGCAAGCGCGTCGCGCGCCTCGCGCATGACCGCTTCGTCGGCATCGGTCAGGCCTGAGACGACGACACCGAGCGGTGTGACCATGTCGGCCTTGATGCGAAATGGCGCCTTGACCGAGAAGCCGTCGAGGCGCTCGTCGATCCAGGTTGTCGTTTCGGGAATTGCGGCATCGGCGGGCAGCGCTGCCGGCCAGTATTCGCGTCCGCGGCGACCTTCGATCACGCCCTGGAAAAGTGTCTCGTGCAGGCTCGAGACCGGCGTGAAGGTGAAGTGGTCGGCATAGGGCAGGGCACGCAGGCGCTCGCGAACCTCCATCAGTGCCTTCTGGCTCTGCGAACCGTCGACGACATGCGACACGAAGGTGTTGCCGGGCTCGTAGAGGAAGTTCCCTGCCCGGTCGTAGCGGGTGCCGAGATGGCGCGGCGGCGCGTCCTTGCCGGTCGAGATGAAGTGTCGGCCGAATTCGTCGTTCGTCGCGTATGCCAAGGCAATCTTCCTTCTATGCGGGCGCGGACCGTCCGCCTAAGCGACGCGCGTGACACGAGGGTGACAGGGTGTGGCGGCGGGGGCGTCGAAATCAGGTTGCGCGGGGCTGCGTTCGCCGCTAAGGATTTCGCCATGATGGTGCGTTCGATCAAGACCCTGTGGTGGTGGGCCTGCTGACAAGCGGCCGGGCGAACGCGTGCGCGTGAAATGTGATGGCCGCAACGGATTTCCGGGCGGCCATTTTGTTTTCAAGTCGTCCCGGGTCCGCCAGGCGGAAACGGATGGAGACAGGGAATGACAGTCGAACTGCTTGAAGACGGCGCCGAACGGTTCATCACCGCCGGGGGCGTGACGGTGACGCGGCAGCGCCACGACACACCCTATGATGGGGCGATCGAGGCCTATATCGACGCGCTCGATTCGCGCCGGGGCTGCGTGTTTTCCTCCAACTACGAATATCCGGGCCGCTATACGCGCTGGGATACGGCGATGATCGACCCGCCGGTCGTCATCAGCGCCAAAGGCCGGGCGATGCGCATCGAGGCGCTGAACGCGCGCGGCGAGGTGCTGCTGCCGACGATACGCCGCGCTGTGGAGGCACTCGCCGACGTGGCCATGGGCGAAGGATCGCCGCGCCTGCTGACTTTGCAGGTTGCCGAACCCGGTCGGGTTTTCGCCGAGGAGGAGCGAAGCAAAGCGCCTACGGTGTTCACCGTTCTGCGGGCGCTGGTCGACCTCTTCCGGTCGCCGGAAGACGGCAATCTTGGCCTCTACGGCGCATTCGG
>JAEWFU010000524.1 GCA_023388675.1 Pseudomonadota bacterium
AAGGGAGAAATCAGACGCAACCAGTCCATTCAAGGAAGGCCGGCAGATCCGGCCCATGCGCCTCGTGGCCCGCATATGGGACAGTTCGCCGCCGAAAGCAAATGATTTCTTGTGCAGCGCAGCAAGCCCTACGAGGAATCCGCCTCGTCCCCGGAGAAGAAGGCATGGATATCGCGGTGACCGTGAATGATGTTCACGACCTCGAATGTATCGCCTTCATAGCGAAAGAAGATGACATGGCTCTTGTGAGCAAAGCTGCGGATGTCGGCTCTGAGTTCGGCGCGCGGCCGCCCGACCACACCGGGCAGGCTTGCCAGTTCGCCGCACTTCCCGCGCAGGTCGGCCACCAGCCGCAACCCGGCTGCGACGCTGCCGCTTTGATGCGCAACGAATTCAAGGATCTCGATGAGGTCCGCCTGCGCCGAACGCAGCCAGCGAAGCTTCGGCATTCAGCCGATCTTGCCTTCCAGTTCCTCGGCCTTGCCCCGAAGAGCGGCGTCGAGGTCAGCTTCGCTCACCTCACCGCCCGCCTCTATCGACCGATCCAGCATCGTACGGAGCGCGATTAGCCTGGCCTCACGTTCCTCGACCAGGCGCAGGCCCTCGCGAACCACCTCGCTGGCCGAGCCATAGCGGCCACGCCTGACGATGTCGGCCACGAATCCCTCCCAGCGGTCACCAATCGAAACGTTCATGCTCACACCATCTGATAACAAGGATTGCGCATAAAATGGCATCTCGTAGCCGCTACGGCAAGGTCGCTCACGCGGATTTGTCGGCCAGTTCCGCCAGCTTCAGCACCGTATTCCAGTTGCGCGCCGTGTTCGGCACGCCGATGCCCTTGTCGAACTTTTCGCCCAGTTTCGAGCGGCCGAAGCCGTTGGGCGTGTGCAGGTAGGCGACGCGGCCGACCACCGCGATGCGCTCGCCGTCGGCGGCAAACGCGCGCAGCGCCTCCACCTGCTCGCCTTGCGGGTCGCCGTCCAGCACCGCCGCATGCAGCAGGTTGCCGGGCTCGGTCGCATCCGGGAACGGATTGTTGACGATGAGATCGGCCCATTCGGCGCGCGTCACCGCATAGATCGCCTTGTCGAAGCCGAAGGCGTCTCGGCAGATCGCAGCCACCTCCGCCACCACCGTCTCGCGCGACTTGGCGCTTTTCAGCACTGCATTACCGCTGTTGATGTAGGTCGCGACGTTCTCGAAACCGGCCGCCGAGAGCTTTTCGCGCAAAGGTGCGGTCGGGAGCTGCGTCTTGCCGCCCACGCCGCGGAAAAGAATGATGTAGACCGTGCCGCTCATATGATCAGCCCCGCGAGAACCTCGTTGTCGGTGATGTCCTGAAACGCCCACCCGCCTTCGGCGAAGCGCTTTCTCAACAGGTCGAAATTCTTGGCCTCCTTCGTTTCGATGCCGATCAGCACCGAGCCGAAGTTGCGCGCCGATTTCTTCAGATATTCGAACCGCGCGATGTCGTCGTCGGGACCAAGCAGCTCCAGAAAGTCGCGCAAGGCGCCCGGCCGCTGCGGGAAACGGAAGATGAAGTATTTCTTCAGCCCCTCGAAGCGCAGCGCTCGCTCCTTGACGTCGGGCAGCCGCTCGAAATCGAAATTGCCCCCGGAGACGACGAGCACGACCGCCCTGCCCTTCAGCTCCTTGCGCGAAAAATCCTTGAGCGCGTCGATGGCGAGCGCGCCGGCCGGCTCCAGCACAATGCCTTCGATATTGAGCATCTCGATCATCGTTGCGCAAAGCCGGTTCTCGGGTACGAGCCGCACCTGCGCCTCGTCGAAATCCTTGAGCAGCCGGAAGTTCTCCTTGCCGATCTCGGCTACGGCCGCGCCGTCGACGAAATTGTCCACCCCATCCAGCTTCACCCTGCGCCCGGCGGCAAGGCTCCGCTTCAGGCTTGGCGCCCCCAGAGGTTCGGCGAAGGCGAACCGGGGGGCTGCGCCACGCTCTGCGAAATAGCGCGTCACGCCGGCCGAAAGCCCGCCGCCGCCGACCGGCAGCACCATCAGGTCGGGCTCGACGCCCTCCGGCATCTGGGCTGCGATCTCGTGGGCTACCGTCGCCTGCCCCTCGATGATGTCGCGATGGTCGAAGGGCGGCACCATCAGCCCGCCGCTGGCATCCGCGAAATCGAGCGCGGCGCGATAGCACTCGTCGAAGAAGTCGCCGACGAGCCGGATCTCGACCATGCCGCCGCCGAACATGCGCGTCTTGTCGATCTTCTGCTGCGGCGTGGTCACCGGCATGAAGACGACGCCGCGCCTGCCGAGATGCCGGCAGACATAGGCAAAGCCCTGCGCATGATTGCCCGCCGAAGCGCACACGAACGCATCGGGCGATTTGCCGGCGGCGACCGCTTTCCGGAAAAAGTTGAACGCTCCGCGGATCTTGTACGAACGAACCGGGGAGAGGTCCTCGCGCTTGAGAAAGACGCGCGCGCCCGTCTTGCGCGACAGGTAATCGTTCTCCTGCAGCGGCGTCGTTTCGAAAAGCGCTCGCATCGCATCCGCCGCACGGGCGACATCGCGTGTGAATCCGGCCATGGTTCGGCTCCGTCAGCGTTTGCGGGCCCTATTGCACAAACGGCCGGATGACGCCACTCTCCGGCCGCGCCCAGAGTCGAGGCTTTTTCCCCCGTGCATTATTCCGCCATACGCGCCGCGCTCCATATCGCATCGGTCTTCGCGATCTATCTTTCGCTGGCGATGCTGATTCCCGCGGCGGTCGATCTCTATTTCGGCAATGACGATTGGAAGGTCTTCGCCTTCTCGGCGCTCTTCACCGGCGGCCTCGCGCTTGGTCTCGCCCTGGCTACCCAGGGTCGCCCGCCTCCGATCTCGTCACGCTTCGGCTTCCTGCTGGTCAACCTCCTGTGGCTCACGACCTGCATCGTCGGCGCCGTGCCGCTCCTGGCCTCGTCGATCGAGATCGGCATTGCCGACGCGTTCTTCGAGGCGGTTTCGGGAATCACCACCACGGGCGCGACCGTGCTCGTGGGCCTGGACGGCATGCCACCCGGCATCCTGTTGTGGCGTTCGATCCTGCAATGGATGGGCGGTCTGGGCGTGATCGCGCTCGGCCTGTTCGTGCTGCCGTTCCTCAATATCGGCGGCTTCTCCTATTTCAGGATCGAATCCTCCGACACCGGCGACCGCCCTTTCGAACGGTTCTCCACCTACACCACGAGCCTGGTCGGAATTTACGCGCTGCTGACGCTGATCTGCGGTTTGCTTTACTCCGCAGCAGGCATGACCAGCTTCAACGCGCTCAACCATGCGCTCACCACCATTGCGACGGCCGGCTTTTCCACGCACGACGCCTCGATGGGCCAGTACGCCGACAACCTCGCGATCCTGTGGATCGGCACGATCTTCATGTTCATCGGCGCGCTGCCCTTCTCGATCGTCATCCTGCTCGCAGTAGCCGGGCGGCTGGACGCGCTGCGCGACCCTCAGATACGGGTCTACGCCGGCTATGTGGTGGGCTTCGTACTGGCTGTCGCCGTCTATTTGCGTGTCTCGACCGGTATGCCGTTCACGGATGCCCTCACCCACGCGGCCTTCAACTTCGTGTCGATCATCACCACCACCGGCTTCGCCAGCCAGGATTACATGCAGTGGGGGCCGTTCGCGGTCGGCTGTGCGTTTGCTGCGATGTTTCTCGGCGGCTGCTCGGGCTCGACCTCGGGTGGCGTCAAGGCCTATCGCTTCCTCGTGCTCTACAAGCTGCTCGTCAACGGTCTGCGCCGCCTGATCTATCCGAACAGCGTCGCCAGCGTCCGATATGGTGATCGCCCCGTGGACGACACGGTCCAGCGCGCGGTTGTGCTGTTCATCTCGGCCTTCATGGTCATCTGGCTGATCCTGACCATTCTGCTCGCTGCGACCGGCCTCGACATCCTGACGGCGTTGACCGGCGCCTTGACCGCCCTGACCAATGTCGGTCCGGGCCTGGGCGACCAGATTGGGCCGGCAGGCAATTTCGCCGCCGTGCCGGATGCGGCCAAGTGGCTGCTCTCGCTCGCCATGCTGCTCGGCCGCCTCGAAATTCTGGCCGTGCTGGTGATCTTCACCCCCGCTTTCTGGAGCCGGTAAACAGAAGTTTTGGCAGCGCCGATGGACGCCGGCGCCTTTAACGGCTATCCGCAGACGGACGTTGGTACTGGAGTTTGCCGTGTCTGCTTTCCGGCGCACACTGATGGCGTTGTTCCCCGCCCTCGTCCTGGCGCTGTCGGGCTGCGCCGGCGGTCCGTCGCGCAGCCTGACGAACGCGCTGGCGGCCGAGCCCGATGCGATCGTTGCAACGCACCGCATTCTGGTCGCGACAACCCGCGCCAAGGCAGACGACCCCTCGGAAGTCTATGGCGGCGGGCGCGGCGACGAACTGGGGTTCGCCCGCGTCGACGTGACGGTGCCGCGCATTCACAGTTCAGGCAGGCTGGAAGGTCCGCGCAACGGCGCGCGGCGCGATGCATCCAAACACTTCGCCGCAAGCGAGATCGCGCTGTTCCCTAAAGAGCAGGATTTCGGCAATGCCCTGCGCGAAAGCCTCTCACGCACCGACGGCCGCGCGCTCGTCTTCGTCCATGGCTACCGCACCGCCTTCGACGGTTCGGTCTACCGCGCGGCGCAAATCGCGCACGATTCGGGTTATGCCGGCACGCCGGTGCTGTTCTCCTGGGCATCGACCGGGCGCACGGTCGACTACATCTACGACAACAACTCGGCCACGATAGCCCGCGACGGCCTCGAAAAGACGCTGCGCCTGCTGCGGGCCAGCGGCGCGAAACGCATCGACATCATCGCGCATTCGATGGGCAACTGGGTCACCATGGAAGCCTTGCGCCAGATCGCCATCACCGACGACCGCAAGGTAGCCAACGCGCTCGGCGACGTGGTGCTGGCCTCCCCGGATATCGACGTCGACGTGTTCAAGAGCCAGCTCCAGCGTATCGGCAAGCCGCAGCGTCCGTTCTTCGTGATGGTCTCGCGCGACGACCGCGCCTTGCTGGTCTCTTCCATCCTTGCCGGCAACCGACCGCGTGTCGGCGACTACGACAAGGACGAGGATCTCGCCAGCCTGGGCATCACCGTCATCGACGTATCGGCGCTCGAAAGCGGCGACAGGCTGAATCATGCGCGCTTCGCCGACAATCCGCTGCTCATCCAGCTTCTTGGCGAGCGGCTGAACGAGGACGACCATCTCGGCGAGGACGGCGACCAGGTGACACGCCGCATCGAGACCCTGGCGCAGGGCCTCGGCCAAACGATCGGTTCGGCGGCCGAAATCATCATCACTACGCCGTTCGAGGTCATCAACGTGGCCGTCGGCGGCGCGCGTTAGAGCATTTTGCAGCCAGGCGGAATCGTCTGGCGTCGCACAAATGCGGCTAGGAAAACGAAGCCGGAGCAGCGGAGCTGCGTGTGCCAGAGCGCCCGCCGCCTAAAGCGTGTCGCTGCCGATGGTATTCAGATAGGAGCTCTACACCTGCGCCGCGTCGATTCGCGTCGAACACCTCAGCGACGTCATCCTCGGGCTTGTCCCGAGGATCTACTGCCCTGACAGGTTGGCAGATCCTCGGGACAAGCCCGAGGATGACGTCGTCGATATGAACCGACAACGCGCACACGTTTTAGCTTGGCGGAACTCTAGAGGAACAGGTCGACCGTCTCGAACTTCGTCACGTCCACGATGCCGACATCGGAAATGCGCAGTTCTGGGATCACCACCAGCGCCAGCAGCGAATGCTGCATGTAGGCATTGTTGAGCGAGCAACCCATGTCGCGCATGGCGGCCGTCAGCTTCGCAGCCTTCTCCGCGACGACCTCGGCACGCTCCGCCGACATCAGCCCGGCGATCGGCATCTCGACCAGCGCCAGTTCCCTGCCTTCCGAGACCAGCACCACCCCGCCGCCGACCTCGCCCAGCCGGTTCGCCGCCTGCGCCATGTCGGCCTTGTTGGTGCCGACGACGATCATGTGGTGCGAATCGTGCGCCACCGTCGACGCCATCGCGCAGTCCTTGACGTAGCCGAAGCCGGAGACGAAGCCGTTGACCACGCCGCCCGTGCCGCGATGCCGCTCGACCAGCGCGATCTGGCAGACGTCGTTCTGCCGGTCCATCGCCACCAGCCCGTCCTCGACCGCCAGTTCGGCGTCCAGCGCCCGCGTCGGCGCCTGGTTCTCGATCACGCCGATCACCCGCGCCCGCACCTCGTTGGCGCCAGCCGGCGCGGCGATGTCGAAATCGGCGGCGCTCAACGTCTTGCCGAGCTTCACGGTACCCTTGGCGCTTTCCGGATAATCATAGGCCGGAATATCCGCTTCCAGCCGCCCGTTCCGCGCCAGCCGCACCCCGCGCCCGTAAACCTCGTCGATCGTCAGTTCCGGCAGGTTCGAGACGATGAGGAAATCGGCGAGCCTGCCCGGCGCGATCGAGCCCAATTCGCGCTCCAGCCTGAAATGCTGCGCGGTGTTGATGGTCGCCATCTGGATCGCCGTCACCGGTTTCAGCCCCTGCGCGATGGCGTGGCGCACCACGCGGTCCATATGGCCGTCATGGACCAGCGTGCCGGAATGGCTGTCGTCGGTGCACAGGATGAAGTTGCGCGGGTCGAGCCCCAGCTCCGTCACCGCCTTGATCTGGCTGGCGACGTCGTACCATGCCGATCCAAGCCGCAGCATCGCCTTCATGCCCTGCCGCACGCGGGCAACCGCATCCTCGACCGCCGTGCCCTCGTGGTCGTCCTCGGGGCCGCCCGCGACATAGCCGTGGAAGGCGAGACCGAGATCGCGCGAGGCATAATGCCCGCCGACGGTCTTGCCGGCCTTCACCGTCTCGGCGATCTCCGCCACCATCACCGGATCGTTGTTGGCGACGCCGGGAAAATTCATGACCTCGCCGAGCCCGACGATATTCTCCCACGTCATCGCCTCGGCAACGTCGGCGGCGGTCAGTTGCGCGCCCGCATTCTCCAGTCCCGGCGCGGACGGCACGCAGGACGGCATCTGCACGCCCACATTGATCGGCATCGCCAGCGCCTCGTCATGCATCAGCCGCACGCCTTCGAGGCCGAGCACGTTGGCGATCTCGTGCGGGTCGATGAACATGGACGTCGTGCCGTGCGGAATCACTGCGCGGCAGAATTCCGTCACCGTCACCATGCCGCTTTCGACATGCATATGCGCGTCGCACAGGCCCGGCACGAGGTAGCGGCCGCCCGCGTCCACCACCTTCGTCCCTTCGCCGATGGCGTGCGAGGCATCCGGCCCGCAATAGGCGAACCTGCCCTCGACGATGGCGAGGTCAGTGCCCGGCACCACCTCGCCGGAGTGCACGTTGACCCAGCGCCCGTTCCTGACGACGACGTCGGCTGGCTGGCGCCCGGTCGCCACGTCGACGAGGCGGGGGGCGACATCGGCCCAGCGTTTCGGGCGTCCGAAGGCGGATTTCGCGGCTGCGGGCATGCATGAATCTCCTGTTGGCGACGACTTTGCCAATCCGCGATGCGAAATGCCAGCGCAACCGTTCCCGCAACGCAACTACGGCCTTCTATCTGCACCATTGGTCTAATGCTTCTTGACAGGCAATGACCCGTCGCATTCGATGATCCCGGGGGATGGGCGAACCGTCGGCTCGGCAACGAAGAGCCTTCGGCAAAGGCCGGCCAGGCCGGTGCGCACGAGAGACAACAGGGAGGAATGACATGAAGAAACTGTTCGCTTCGATCGCCGCGGCGGCGACGCTTGGACTGGCGACGGGCGCAACGTGGGCGCAGGACTACCCCCAGCGGCCGATCACCATCGTCGTGCCATTCTCCGCTGGCGGGCCCACCGACACCGTAACGCGACTGATCGCCGAACCGATGGCCAAGGCGCTCGGCGGCGAGATCGTCATCCAGAACGTCACCGGCGCCGGCGGCACCGTGGCGGCCGGCCAGGTCGCCAACGCGGAAGCCGACGGCTACACGGTGCTGATGCATCATATCGGCATGTCGACCGCGCCGACCCTCTACGCCAACCTGCCTTACGATCCGGTCGAGGGTTTCGAGCAGGTCGGGCTGGTAACCGAGGTTCCGATGACCATCATCGGTCGCAAGGACCTCGAACCGACCACCCTGCAGGAGCTTGTCGACTACGCCAAGGCCAACGTCGACACCATTACCTACGCCAACGCGGGCGTCGGCGCCGCCTCGCAGCTTTGCGGACTGCTGTTCATGACGGCGATCGACACGCAACTCACCGAGGTTCCCTATCAGGGAACGGGCCCCGCGCTGACCGATCTCGTCGGCGGTCAGGTTGACTTCATGTGCGACCAGACCACCAACACGACCGGCCAGATCCAGGCGGGTGAGGTCAAGGCCTACGCGGTCACCTCAGCCGAACGTCTCGCCTCCCTGCCCGATCTCGAAACCACGACGGAAGCTGGCTTTCCGGACGTCAACGTCACAGTATGGCATGGCCTCTATGTGCCGGCAGACACCCCGGAAGACGTCGTCCAGAAGCTCAACGAAGCCCTGGTGGCCGCGCTCAAGGACCAGAACGTGATCGATCGCTTCGCCGAATTGGGCACCACTCCGGTGGCCGAGGACCGCGCCACGCCGGAGGCGCACCTCGAGCACCTGAAGGCGCAGATCGAGCTGTGGAAGCCGATCATCGAAGCTGCCGGCGTCGCAGCGCAGTAAGGCCGACAACGATCAGACAGCGCGAGGCGGCCCTCCCGGGGCCGCCTCGGCATCTGCGCAACCGGTTGCAGGGGTCGCCGACATGACCGGACAGAAATCGCTCAAGGACCTGCTTGCGGGTCTCATCTTCATCGCGCTCGGCCTCAGTTTCGGCTACGCCGCGCTCGGCTACCAGATCGGTACCGCCTTGCGCATGGGCCCGGGATATTTCCCGGTCATGCTGGCGGGCATTCTCACCCTTCTGGGCTGCGTGATCCTCGTCCAGTCGCTCTTTTCCGGCCCCGATGAAATTCCGATGGAGCGTGTTCCATGGATGGGGCTGGCCCTCATCACCGGCGCGCTCGTCTTCTTCGGCGTGACGGTCCGCGGCCTCGGCATGGGTCCGGCGCTGTTCGTCACCACCTTTCTCAGCGCCTTCGCCAGCAGCCGCACGGGTCTGGTCGGCGCGCTCGCCATCGCCGCTGCGCTGACCGTGCTGTGCGTGCTGATCTTCAGCGTCGCGCTCGGCATGCCGCTGCCCGTCATCGGCCGCTGGCTGAACTTCTGAGGTGCCCGAATGGACCTGATCGCCAATCTCGGCTTGGGCTTCGACGTCGCGCTGACGCCCGTCAACATCTTCTACTGTTTCGTAGGCGTGCTGCTCGGCACCCTGGTCGGCGTGCTGCCGGGCATCGGCCCTACCGGAACGGTCGCCATCCTCCTGCCGATCACCTTCACCTTCGAGCCGGTGACGGCGCTGATCATGCTGGCCGGCATTTACTACGGCGCACAGTATGGCGGCTCGACGACGGCAATCCTGATCAACCTGCCCGGCGAATCCTCGTCCGCCGTCACAGCGATCGACGGGCACCAGATGGCGCGCCAAGGCAGGGCCGGGCCGGCATTGGCCACCGCCGCGCTCGGTTCGTTCTTCGCCGGCACGGTCGCGACCTTCCTGCTCGCCATCGCGGCGCCGCCGCTCGCACGGATGGCGCTCAAGTTCGGCTCGGCCGAATATTTCTCGCTGATCGTTCTCGGCCTCGTCGCTTCGGTCGCGCTTGCGCACGGATCGATCATCAAGGCGCTGGCGATGATCGTCTTCGGCCTGCTGCTCGGCATGGTGGGCCAGGACCTCTATTCGGGGCAGCCGCGTTTCACCTTCGGTTTCTTCGAGCTCTACAACGGCATCAATTTCGTCTCGCTCGCCGTCGGCGTGTTCGGCGTCGCCGAGATCCTGCGCAACCTGGAGAGCGAATCCACCCGCACCGTGCTGGTGGAGAAGGTCAAGAACCTGTGGCTGACGAAGGACGACTTCAGGCGCATCGTCAATCCGGTGCTGCGCGCCACCGGTCTCGGCTCGCTGCTCGGCGTCCTGCCCGGCGGCGGGCACGTGCTGGCGTCCTTCGCCTCCTATTCGCTGGAAAAGAAGCTGTCTTCCAACGAGGCGGAATTCGGCAAGGGAGCCATCGAAGGCGTCGCCGGGCCGGAGGCTGCCAACAACGCCGCCGCGCAGACCTCGTTCATCCCGCTGCTCACCCTCGGCATTCCGGCCCACCCGGTGATGGCGCTGATGATCGGCGCGTTCATCATCCACGGCATCACCCCCGGCCCCAATGTCATCAACGACGAGACGGCGCTGTTCTGGGGGCTGATCGTGTCGATGTGGGTCGGCAATTTCATGCTGGTGGTGCTCAACCTGCCGCTCATCGGCCTCTGGGT
The DNA here is from genome assembly GCA_023388675.1 of Pseudomonadota bacterium. Classification (GTDB taxonomy): domain Bacteria; phylum Pseudomonadota; class Alphaproteobacteria; order Rhizobiales; family Rhizobiaceae; genus Aerobium. The sequence continues at coordinate 10,394 of JAEWFU010000524.1, forward strand.
CAAAATGCTGACCATCCCCTACCGGATGCTCTTCCCAGCCATTATCGCCTTTGCCTGCATCGGCACCTTCTCCATCGGCCTCAACCAGTTCGACATCTATGCGATCGCCGTGCTCGGCGTGATCGGCTACGTGCTGGTCAAGCTCGATTGCGAGCCCGCGCCGCTGCTGCTCGGCTTCGTGCTGGGGCCGTTGCTGGAAGAGCATCTGCGCCGGGCGATGATCATATCGCGCGGCGATCCGATGACCTTCATCGAGCGGCCGATCAGTGCGACGCTTCTGGCGCTCGCCGCGATCGCCATCATCTTGTCGCTGCTGCCGGCCATCCGCCGCAAGCGCGAGGAGGTGTTCGTCGAGGAGGATTGATCGGCGGCGGCGATGGATCGAACCCGAAGGGTTGCAGAGGCGACCGCCCGTCGGCCGGTCAGGCCGCCCCATCGGAGCGGTGAGCAAAGCGAGCTCGCGTGAGATGCAACAAAATGGTGCGGGCGCCGGGGATCGAACCCGGATGACCGAAGTCGAGGGATTTTAAGTCCCTTGCGTCTACCAGTTCCGCCACG
>JAEWFU010000044.1 GCA_023388675.1 Pseudomonadota bacterium
TCGACGAGGCCGGCAACGTCAAGCTCGACTACCGGCCGGTGCACACCGAGACGATGCTGCCGGAATCGGAAGGCGGCATCAGCCTGGCCAAGATCGCGCCCAAGGCGCGGGTTTACTGATCGCGGGGCAGAAGAATGGTTGAACTCACCCTTCCCAAGAACTCGCGGGTCCACGAAGGCAAGGTCTGGCCGAAGCCGGAAGGCGCGACCAACCTGCGCGAGTACAGGATCTATCGCTGGTCGCCGGACGACGACGAGAACCCGCGCGTCGACACCTATTATGTCGACATGGACGATTGCGGCCCGATGGTGCTCGACGCGCTGCTGTGGATCAAGAACAAGGTCGACCCGACCCTGACGCTGCGCCGCTCCTGCCGCGAAGGCATCTGCGGCTCCTGCGCGATGAACATCGACGGCACCAACACGCTTGCCTGCACCAAGGGCGCGGACGAGATTTCGGGCCCTGTGCGCGTCTACCCGCTGCCGCATATGCCGGTGGTGAAGGACCTCGTTCCCGATCTCACCGTGCCCTACGCGCAGCTTTCGTCGATCCAGCCCTGGCTGCAGACGGTTTCGCCGGAGCCGGCCAAGGAGTGGAAGCAGAGCCACGAGGACCGCGCCAAGCTCGACGGTCTCTACGAGTGCATCCTCTGCTTCTGCTGCCAGACCTCGTGCCCGAGCTACTGGTGGAACGGCGAGCGCTATCTGGGGCCGGCCGTACTTCTGCAGGCCTATCGCTGGCTGATCGATTCGCGTGACGAAGCAACGGGCGAACGCCTCGACAATCTGGAAGATCCCTTCCGCCTCTATCGCTGCCACACCATCATGAACTGCACGCAGGCCTGCCCGAAGGGGCTCAACCCGGCCAAGGCGATCGCGGAAATCAAGAAGATGATGGTGGAGCGGAGGGTCTGACCGGCAGGGCTTGCAGATGGGGTTGAGCGGAACGGTCGCGGCCCATTTCGAAAAGCAGGCCGATGCCTGCGAAGCGCTTGGCTCGCCGTTCACGGCGTCGCTTTGCCGGCTTCTGACCGAGTTGATCGACGAAAAGACAGCCACGGGCCGGCGCGTTCTGAACTGGCCCGGGGACGCGCGCGCCGACGCACTGGCGCTGCGGCTGTGCGGCGGGCTGCACCGGTTGGTCATCGAGCAGCTAGATCCGGCACTCGCCCAGGCCTATCCGCCTCACGAAGCCGGCAGGGAAACGCTGGCCGAAGCAGTGTCGGGCGCATTGGCTCGCCACGACGAGACGCTGCTCGCTGCCCTCGATTCCGCGCCGCAGACCAATGAAATCGCACGCTCGGCGATGCTGCTTCCGGGTTTTCTGACGATCGCCCGTGAAGCCGGTCTGCCGCTTGCGCTCTGCGAGATCGGCTCCAGCGGCGGGCTCAACCTGCTCTTCGACCGCTTCTTCTACGACTATGGACGCGCGACATGGGGCGATCCGGCATCACCGGTGAAAATCGCGCCGGAGCTGCGGTCCGCTACGTTGCCGCTTGACGGCATCCTCGATGTGGCCTCCCGGCAGGGCTGCGATATCGCGCCGGTGGATGTCTCCGCCCATGAAGGGCGACTGCGGCTGCGTTCCTATCTCTGGCCGGACCAGCCATTGCGTCTCGCAAGACTGGATGGAGCGCTGGCCCTTGCCGGGCGCCATCCGTTTTCGCTGGTGAAGTCGGACGCGGCCGCTTTCGTGCGGGAGCGGCTTGCGGCCCGCGCACCGGGTGAAGCCTTCGTCGTCTTCCATTCCATCATGTGGCAGTACATGCCGTCCGAAACGAAAGACGATATTCTGGCGGCGCTGGACGAGGCCGGCGGCGAAGCCAGCGCTGCCGCACCGCTCTATCGTCTGCGCATGGAGCCGCTCGGTCCGCACGAAGGCTGGGCGACCCTCAGCCTGACCTCATGGCCCGGCGGCGAGACGCGCAGGCTTGCCAGATGCGACTTCCACGGCCGCTGGATCGAGTGGCTGGGATAGCCGGCCCTGTGGTCGGTAACGGTCTCAGGAGACGTCGTAGCGGATCACGAAGGCCGTCCAGTCGGCGGGGGCGGCGATCTGCTCATAGAGCTTGCGGCCCTCCTCGGGCTGGCGCGGCGCATTGAGCGCGAGACGCGACCAGCCGCGCTCCTCCGCCTGGTCGGCAAGCAGGTCGATCAGAGCCTTGGCGATGCCCTTCTTGCGATGGTCGTGGTGCACATAAAGGTGATCGACCTGGCCGCAGCGCAGCCCGGTGACGGGGTCCGGCAGGTCGGTGAAGATCGCGAAGCCGACGAGATCGCCATCGATCCGCGCACCCATCACCTCGGCGGTGCGGTCCTGCAGCAGCGCTTCCGCATAGAACTCGTCGGGCCGGCGCGGGGCGCCGCGTTTCAGCGCCTGAGCATAGGCGGCCAGCAACGGTGCCAGGTCGCGCGCGTCGCGCAGGCGCAGCAGGGTGATGTCGATCTGGTGATTGGAAGCCATGAAAGGGTCCTCGTGTATGCCCACCCTTTCAGTCCTTTCGCGTCCGCCTGTCAATGCGGCAGCAGCATGTACGGAAACCAGCGTCGCGACTGTCTTCCCATGTGCCCGGTTAACCATATTGCAGCGTGAAGGCGCCGCGCCGGCGGGAGGGGCCTTAACAAAGGTTAATAAGTGGTTAAAATCCGGGGTTCGAGCTGGCGTCCAACCCGGGAGCAATGCCATGCGCAAAATCTGTCTCGCAATCGGTGCGGGCGTCCTTGCCATCATGGCGTCGGGACAAGCCGTCGCCGGAGACTACAGGGACCGCGTTCACGCGGATTCCTTCGGCAATCTCGTCATCTACAGCCATGCGGGCCACAAGCGGATCCTTGTCGGCATGGGCCACGTCGCCGAATCCTACAACCTGACCGGTTCCTACTACGAGCCGGAGGAACCGCAGGTCGTCTACCTCGACGAGGAACGTGACATGCAGCAGTTCCGCCGGTGCTCGCGTCCGCCCCATGTCTGGCATGGGCGGGATCGCATGTACGGTCTGCCCGAGGGTGCGGTGCCGCAGGCGCCGCTGGTCTGCCGATAGCAGCCGTCGTGCCGGCGGCATGATCCCGTCATCTTTCCTGCTCCGATTGCAGGACAAGGAGCGTCGATGAGCAAGGCTCGCACCGCGCGCCGTCTGAAAGAGCAGGTCGCATCTCTGGAGACGATGACCCGCTTCGTGCTGGCCACGCTGGCGCTGGCGAGCGGGGTCTACACCTATCTCGGCGTGCGCAGCCTGCTCGATGGCGATGCCGTCCTCGTTTTCTTCGCTGCCATCGTCTACTCGGTGGCCGTCTCCGTCGGGATCTATGGTTTCTGGATCTATCTGAGCCGCTTCCTGCCCGAGATGCGCGACGGGCTGTCGCGGCTGGCGCTGTTCGCGATCATGGCCGTCGGTTCGGTGATGATCATCGCGATGTCGTCCTGGCTCAACGCCGCGGCGCTTGCCGGCTCGGCTGCCGTCGAACAGCATCTCGCCACGACCCAGGAAGGGTACACCGCCGATCTCGACCAGGCACATTCGAACGCTCTGGGCGCGTTGTCGCTGCTGCCGGACATCCAGCGCGCCGCCGAGCGCTTCGCGCGCCTTGCCGAGAACGAACGCGAATCGGGGGCGCTTACCGGCACCTCGGGATCGGGAACCGTCGTGCAGCTCCTCACGCAGATGTCGGCGCAGATGGGCGAACTGGAATCGACGATCCAGGCCTCGCGCGAAACCGTGCGGACGCTTTTCGAGGAAGGACAGGGACATCTGGCGACGATGCGCGGTCTCGTCTCCGGCAGCGGGCCGGTCCAGCCTCGCGCCGACGCCTTTGGCGAGCAGGCCGTCCAGCTCGCCGGCGTCATCTCGGCGCTGGAACAGACCTCGATCGCGCCTTCCGTGGCGCGCGCGGCGGCAGACCTGTCGCTGGGCTTCATCGCGCCGGTCGCGGGCGGCAACACGGCGGACCTTGCGGGGCGCCAGAATGCGGTGATGGACACGATCCGCTCGTCCGTCGCCGCCCAGTCGGAGGCTTTGTCGGCCGCGGCCGCCGAAATCCTCAACCAGCCCAAGGTCGAGGAGCGCCGCTTCGTGCCGCTCTCGTCAGCCGAGGCGGTGATCCTCTACGCGGGAAGCTTCCTGCCAAGCTGGGCAGGTGCGATCTCCATCGATCTTCTGCCGGGCGTTCTCGTCGCCATCCTGGCGGTTGCCCACGCCGTCATGCGGCGGGGCGAGGAAGAAATGGACGACGCGGAGCGCATAACTGCGGCGGACATGATGCGCTCGCTCGAAATCCAGGAGGCGATCGCCGCCCGCCGGCGCGCGCTCGCGCTGCAGGACGATGCGAGCGGCACTGATCCGATCGAGGTTGCGGAGGCCAACGACCCGTCCGGGCCGCCGGTAAAGGCGGAAAACGTCACCCCCCTTTCGGTGGCCGAGAGGAAACGGCACGACCCATGAGCGAACATCAGGCAATGATCGGCGGCCGACCCCGCCAGAACGTTCTCATGCGCTACATCGAGCGCTTCGACGACGGCGAGATCGCCCGTTGGGCTTTTCGCGGGCTTCTGGCCGGAGCCATCATCGTCATCGGCCTCGATCTGAAGGCGCTGTACGACGACCGGCTCATGCTCGATCCGACGGCTACGGGCACCACTGTCATCGTCGAGCCGGTGCTGCCGCCGGCGGTGCGGACCGGCACGCAAGGGGAACCGTCATTGGATCCGCGCGAGAACGTAACGGCCGACGACGACACGATGCGCCGCCCGCTTCGCTTCGAGCTGCACCCCGGCGGGGTGATGTCGGCGGAGGGCTCTATCGACGTGGGCGCTGCACAGCGGTTCGCAGCCGAGATGGATGCGCGCGGCGAATATGTAAAAACGCTGACGCTCAATTCGCCCGGCGGTTCGCTCGACGATGCCATGGCGATGGCGCGGCTGGTGCGGGAGCGGGGCATCGCGACCGAAGTCGCGGACGGGTCCCTGTGCGCGTCGTCCTGTCCGCTGGTGCTGGCGGGAGGGGTTGTCAGAAGCGTCGGCGAGAAAGCGGCTGTCGGGCTGCACCAGTTCTACGCGGCAACGAAGGGAACGAGCGATCCGGTCCAGGCGATGTCGGACGCCCAGGCGACGGCCGCCCGCATCGCGCGCTACCTGACGGAGATGGATGTCGATCCGGCGTTGTGGCTGCATGCGCTCGATACGCCGCCGCAGGCTCTCTATTACCTGTCCGCCGACGAGATGGCGCGCTACCGGCTGACCACCGCGGGCGCCACGCTCGCAAGCCGATAGCTACTGGACCGCAAACGACCGGCCGTCATCGATGATCTGGTGCACACGCGCCACCCGAACGCAGTCGCGGCCCGCGCGCTTGGCTTCGTAAAGCGCGGCATCTGCCCTCATCATCAGCGCCAGGGCGGCTTCGGCAGGGCTCATCTGGGTGACGCCGAAGCTGGCCGTGAAACGTAGATCCGGCGGCAGTTCGGCAGGATCGAGGCGTGTCAGTGCGCTCCGCACCCGCTCCGCGAACAGGCGTGCCGCCGCCACGTTGCTTCCCGGCAGCACGATCGCGAATTCCTCGCCGCCGATGCGGCCGAGCACATGGTGATCGTCCGCGCAGGCGCGCAACGTTCCGGCAAACAGGGCGATCAGCCGGTCTCCGGCCGCGTGGCCATAAGTGTCGTTGACCATCTTGAAGTGGTCGAGATCACACATGACAAGCGATACCGGCAGTCCCCTTGACAGATGCCGGCGCGCGACTTCCTCAAGGCGCTGCTCGAAGCCGCGGCGGTTCAGCAGGCCCGAAAGCATGTCGGTTTCCGACTTGGCGGTGATGTCCTTGACGAGATCGGCGATCAACACGCCCAGCAGCGTGAGTGCGGTTGCGACGGCGAGAATGGCGCCGGCGGTCTGGGAGAACATGGCATAGGCGGTGCCGATATACTCCTGCGGACTGGCGCCTGCGCCGCCGAGCAGCAGCGCTGCTCCGGCCTTCGACAGAAAGTGCAGCGAAGTCAGCAGCAGGAACCCTGCGAGCAGCTTGTCGATGAGCCGCCGCCGGCCCGCCGAAAGCACGATATAGACACCGACAGCCTGCATGAGCGCGAATGGAGCCTGATAGGCGAGCATGCGCCACACGGAGCCGCGTTCCAGCCCCAATGACAGGACGGTGGAGACCAGTGCGATGGCCAGGGCGGCGGTGAGCAGATTGGCAGGCGGCTTCCTGTCGTAGCGATATGCAAGCCCGATGTTGAGCAGGAGTAGCGCGCCGATGAAGGCGGCACTGCCGAGGAGCACGCCGAGCCGCGGGTCGGGCAGAACCGGCAGGACAACCTCGAGCGCGACATAGAGCCCACCCGCTGCGTATCCCGCGGCAAACCACCAGGCAGACCGGTAGCGGCTGTAGAGGGCGATCAGCACGAACGCCGCACAGAACAGCCCGGCGACGGCCAGATTGATGAAAAGGATAAAGGTTGCGCCGCTCATGCCGATCCCGTCCCGTCCGACCATATTCCGCCAGGCGCGCGAAGAAGTGGTTAATGCCAGCTACGGCAGCAGGTCAACGACCGGCGGTTTCGGCCTCGTGCGTATCGAGGGCAGGCGGCCAGATGGAAGGCCGCAGCGGATTGTCGACGCGGACGCGATCGCGACCCGCCTTCTTTGCCTCGTAGAGCGCCCGGTCGGCGCGCATGAAGAGCTCGGCGACGGTTTCGCCTTCACGCCACTCGGCAACGCCGAAACTCGCGCTGACACGCATATCCTCCGGCAGGTGCGGTACGGGCAAAAGCCCGAATGCGGTACGAACGCCTTCGGCGAAGAGGCGCCCGCTGTTGCGGTCGCTGCCGCGCAGCAACACCGCAAATTCTTCGCCGCCGATACGGCCGGCAATCTGATGGGAAGCGATGCATCCGTGCAAGCAGTTGGCGAATGTCGTGATCACATAGTCGCCGGCCGCGTGGCCATAGGTGTCGTTCACGGACTTGAAGTGGTCCAGGTCACAGACGACCAGAGTCACCGCCATGCGCCTGCGTCGGCTGGTACGAAGCGTTTCGGCGACCCCCTGTTCGAAACCGCGCCTGTTGAGTAGGCCCGACAAGGGGTCGGTATGCGATTCAAGTCGAAGCTCCTCCATCACGTCGAGCGCGATCGCGGTGATGAGCGAAAGCGCGAAAATCAGAAGGAACAACGAGGCGGAGAAAGTGAGCGTGATCCAGTACAGCGACTGATGGATATTCTCGTAGCTTTCGTACGGGCCCTCGATCCAGATGACGGCAAGCGGACGAATGAAGAAACTGACGCCATAAATGAGCAGCAGTCCGAGCAGGATGTTGTCGACGAAATTGCGCTTGGGCGCCCGGCGCAACTCGGCGGCCATCGTCAGCGTGATCGCTCCGAAGGCGAAATTGAGCGAATAGATTCGCCAGACGACATCCGGCTGCACGAAGAGAAACCAGGTGAAGGCGGCAAAGCCTCCCACTGCGAAAAGGGCGGTGATGAGGACCGGTGGCTTGCGCTGGAAGCGGGCCAGGCCGCCGATGGCAAAGCCCATTCCGCCGGCCAGAAACAGAAAGTTCGCGACCAGCTTGGAGACCGGCAGGCTGTAGAGCGTGAAGTAGTGCAGGAAAAAGCCGCCGCCGATCGCCAGGAAAGACGCGCTGAGCAGAGCGATGTAAGCCTGTCGGCGGCTTTGCCACAGCAGGAAGAACGTCGCGGCGAACACCAGCGACATTGCGGGATTCGTCAATGCGATGATGACGTTCGCGTCCAAACATCCCGCCCCGGTTTCCGTTGGGGCAGGATGCTAGTGCCGAAGAACCAACAAGCCGTTAAACGACGGTCAGTTCCACTCGCGGATGTCGACAAAATGGCCGGCGATCGCAGCCGCGGCGGCCATGGCCGGCGAGACCAGGTGCGTGCGGCCCTTGAAGCCCTGCCGGCCTTCGAAGTTGCGGTTCGAGGTAGAAGCGCAGCGCTCGTGCGGCTTCAGGCGGTCGTCGTTCATCGCAAGGCACATCGAGCAACCGGGCTCGCGCCAGTCGAAGCCGGCTTCGATGAAAATTCTGTCCAGTCCCTCGGCCTCCGCCTGCGCCTTCACGAGGCCGGACCCTGGCACGATCATGGCGTCCACGGTCGGCGCAACCTTCTTGCCCTCGACAACCTTGGCAACGGCGCGCAAATCCTCGATGCGGCCGTTGGTGCACGAGCCGATGAAGACGCGGTCGAGCGTGATCTCGGTCATCTTCGTTCCCGGCGTCAGGCCCATATAGTCGAGCGCGCGCTGCTTCGAAGTGCGCTTGGTCTCGTCCGTGATCGCGGCCGGGTCCGGCACTTCGCCGGTGACGGCAACAACGTCTTCGGGCGAGGAGCCCCAGGTCACGATCGGTGGCAGGTTGGCCGCGTCGAGTACGACCACCTTGTCGAAATGCGCGCCCTCGTCGGTCTTCAGCGTCTTCCAGTAGTCGAGCGCCATGTCCCACGCCTTGCCCTTCGGCGCGCGCGGCTTGTCCTTGACATAGGCGAAGGTCGTTTCGTCCGGTGCGATCAGGCCGGCGCGAGCGCCACCCTCGATCGACATGTTGCAGATCGTCATGCGGCCTTCCATCGACAGCGCGCGGATCGCCTCGCCCGCATATTCGATCACGTAGCCGGTGCCGCCGGCGGTGCCGATCTCGCCGATGATGGCGAGGATGATGTCCTTCGCCGTCACGCCATCCGGTAGCTGGCCGTCGACGCGGACCAGCATGTTCTTGGCCTTCTTCTGGATCAGCGTCTGCGTGGCCAGCACATGCTCGACCTCCGACGTGCCGATGCCGTGCGCCAGCGCGCCGAAAGCCCCATGAGTCGAGGTATGGCTGTCGCCGCAGACGATGGTCATGCCCGGCAGGGTAAAGCCCTGCTCGGGACCGATGATGTGGACGATGCCCTGCCTGATGTCGGCCGCGTCATAATATTCGACGCCGAAGTCGGCGGCGTTTTTGGCCAGCGCCTCGACCTGGATGCGGCTTTCCTCGTTCTTGATGCCGTTCTTGCGGTCGGGCGAGGTGGGCACGTTATGGTCGACGACGGCGAGCGTCTTCTCCGGCTGGCGCACCTTGCGGCCGGCCATGCGCAGCCCCTCGAAGGCCTGCGGGCTGGTCACTTCGTGGACCAGATGGCGGTCGATGTAGAGCAGGCAGGTTCCGTCATCCTGGCGGTCGACGACGTGCTCGTCGAAAATCTTGTCGTAGAGTGTGCGGGGTGCGGTCATTTTGCGTCAATCCGTCGATATGGAGCTATGGAAGGGGCGGCCATGAGGCCGGAATCGGAAGGCGCGCTCAGCCCAGGCGGGCGAGCGTCGCGCCGGTAATGCGGACGAAGAACCGCGCCGGCAGACGCTTCACGTCCTGCAGCACGAAGCCCTT